>NZ_JAQRFO010000004.1:0-168132 GCF_028598775.1 Xenorhabdus aichiensis | reverse complement strand
GGGACCGGCAATCCCCTGAACCGGCAGACGTGAAGTGCCGGCGCCCCCTAATCCCCCCGACGCCACTGGCCCGGCAATGCCCTGAATGGGCAGACCCCGGGCACCAGCGCCCCCCAGCAGGCCCGCCGCCTGTTTTGCCATGTGGGCGCCCTGCTGTCCCTGCTGGATCAGGGCCCGCCCTTTCTGTAATTTCGCCATATTCTTTTTTATTGACATAACATGTCTCCCTGGTTAATGCCCGCCGTCAGAGGTGACGGCTTGTTCATGGTGGTTGGTCTGGCGTTCGGCCTGTTTTTCAGCCGGATTGTCGGCCGCCTGGCGCAGCCGGTCATAGCGGCCGAGCAGGGCGTTAAAGCGGTCATCAATACCTTTCAGCAGTACCGGCGGCACCGGCTCCCCGTTCGCCACCCGGGCGTTGAGCTGGCGCAGCAGTTCTTCCAGCGGCACTTCGCTGCCGTGGCTGCGCTGGAGGTCATAGACCGCAGTTTTCAGGTACGAGAGCGTAAAGCTGCCCCGGGTACGCTCCTGCAACAGAATTTTGTCCGCCAGCTGCTGGAGCTGGTCGCGGGTGGTGTGCCAGCTGCCTTTCAGCGGGATACTGTCGATACGCGCGGTCATCGCCTGTGTCCACTGACGGGTAGCGTTCCTTTGCTCGGCCGAATCCGGCCACTGCTGTTCTGCCGTGCCGGTCAGCGTGCGGGCCGCGTCCCACGTCGCCAGCAGGGACGTCTCGGCCAGCCGGTCCAGCTGGCCCTGATAGCCCGCCAGTTCGGGCTGGTACAGCCACGCCAGCCGGGCCCCGGCCGGGGACGCCGTGATAGCCGTCAGCTGCTGGTGCAGCGGTTTATAGAACAACAGCCCGCTGCCCACCAGCACCAACACGCCCAATAACGCCCCGAGGCCAAAGCCCTGCCACGCACTCCAACCCCGCGGCGGCTCAGGAAACTGCACCCGCACCCGCGGGCTGTCCGCTTCCGGCGGGCGGTCAGGGCGCGGCGGTGCGGACGGCGGCGGCATTTCCGGCTCGGTGTCGGACTGAGACAGGTAGACCAGCGGCGGCATCTGCACCGGCGGCTGAACCGGTTTCGCGGCCGGCCGCGGTTTTTCCAGTTTTTTCGCCGCGTTCTGGAAGAACCACAGCAGGTTCTCCACCCGCGGCAGTCGTTTCAGGTCGGACTGCTGCAACCGGTCGATAATCAGCTGCAACGCCCGCTCCGCCCGGTAAATCATCCGCAGGTCACCGGTGCCGAAGTCCATCTGGCGCAGCTGGCTGCCGGTGCGGGTGTGAAACCATTCCAGTAAATCCGTGCGCACGGCCGGCTGCGGCGGCCACAGGGCGTCCCACTCACTGACTATCACCCCGGCCAGCAGTTCACAGCCTTCGGTAAAGCCTGCCAGCCCGTTCAGCTGCATCCGCGCCAGCGTGTAGTAAATCGCCGTCTGCAAATCGACCCCGTTACGGCGAAACAGGGTCAGTGACAGCGATTCCACCAGCGGCCAGTTCACTTCCGGCTGGGCCGGGTGGCTGATTTTGTTGATTTCGTCGCGGATAACCGCAAATTCCGGCAGATTCTGCGGACTGCCGCCCGCCCGGATGATTAAACTCTCAGGATGTTCGCTCATGCTCTGGCCTTCCTCCTTAAAAAAACCCCCGCCCGGAGGCAGGGGGGATGGTGCTTGCTGAAGACTGACTCACACCCGGCTTCAGTAGAGGGTGTCCGGCAGTCTGAACTGGCTGAACAGGCCGCCCGCAAACGGGTTGTCCGATTCGTCCACGTAAATGCGGTAGGTCATCTCGCCGCCGTCCACCGCGAAGCGCACGTCAAACGCCCCCGGCTGCACGTTGGTCAGCTTGCCGCTGTTAATCAGCCGCAGCTGCGCCCACGGGCCGGTGAAGCTCAGGCTGCGCGGCGCCGCGTTGCTCCGGTCCGGCATCAGGGTCAGCCGGCTTTCCGTGCCCGCCCGCATCGAGTTCGGCCACACCAGGTGCGCCACGTTGCTGCGCCCGTGCGAATAATCCACCAGCTGGCCGTCGAGGTTCAGCAGGCCGCGGCGTTTGTTGCCGGTCAGGCTCACCGGCTCGATGGCAAACGCCGTGCCCAGCCCGTTCTGCGGGGTGAAGAAGGTGGTGCGGATACGGTCTGCCACCGCCAGCTGTTTCAGCACGTCCTGCCGGATAAGCTCGCGCCCGTCAGTCCCGGTGGTCAGGTTGTTTTCCACAAACGGTTTCAGGCTCTGCTTATAGAAGGTATCCAGTGTCCCGTCCGGCCGGAAGAAACGGTCAAACTCACTCAGCGGCACGTCTTCGGTGGCGGCCGGGTTGAACGGATACCGGCCGGCCAGGTAGGTTTTGTACTGCTTGACCACCGACTCATTCCATTCCACTTCCAGCGAGCGCACCGCTTCCATCATCACCACCCGCCACGCCTGCTCGGCCAGGTCACCGACCCAGCGGTTCAGCGGCTCCGGCAGGTTTTTCGCCATCTGCTGCACTTCAAAAATCGCGTCGCTGTTGTTCTGGTCCAGCCGCAGCTGCACCGCCTGTAACGCCGCCTTACCCGGCACCGGCGAGTTCTGGATAGCCAGCAGGTAACGGTGCAGCGCCATCAGTTTCTGGTAAACGCTCTGCAACGTACTGCCCTTGTCGCCGTGCTCAACCAGCACCCCGGTTTCCGGCGCAAAGTCCCGGTTGATGCGGTTTAACAGCCGGTAGTCCGCCTGCGCCAGCAGCGCCTGTTTTTCCTTGTCGCCCAGTGAACCGCCCAGCTCCGGCGGCCGGGTGTTGTCACTGAGAATTTGCAGGGCGCGCTTGATCGGCTGCTCGCCGCTGATCACCTGTTCGATGGCGCTGATGGCCTGCGGCAGATCCTCAAAGTCCCGCACTTCCAGGTTATTCATCGCCGCCCGCCAGTGGGCGGTGTAATCCCCGACGTACAGTTCGGTGATCTGGCGCTGGATATTCCCCTGGTCGGTCTCGCTGTACCGGTTCTTCTGGGGCAGATTCAGCACCCAGCTGTCCATCACGGTCAGGTCCACCAGCTCTTTGTCCTGCCGGACAAAATAATCCGTCAGGCCGTGGCGGGTCAGGAACTGCGGCACGGTCAGCCGGCTTTCGTTGCCGGCGATAAACACGCTGTCGAAACTCGGCCCAATCTGGTCACGCAGGTTGATCGGCGGCGGCAGGGTTTCCTGGGCCTTGAGGCGCAGGTTCTGGTAAACCCGCAGGTTGATGGTCAGCGCACTCAGCTCCTGCTGGGCCTGCTTAATCGGCTTCACAAACGGCGCGAAGCGGGCGAGGGCCTCCGGATTGCCCTTGTCGCGCTGTGCCTGCCAATCGGTATGGGCCAGCGCGTAATCCAGGTGGGTCAGCAGTTGTTCCTGCAAGTCACGCTGGCCGTGGAACGCCTTGCTCCAGCGCGCGCGCATGTACTGCGCGACCAGGCCCGGGTTACGCTTGCTGCTGTCCTCCATCATGCGCATCACCCGCAGGATCTCGAGTTTCTCCTCACTGCCCGCCGGTGCCTGATTCAGGTCGTCCAGCAGCCCCTGCATCAGCGACGGCAGGAAACGCTGCTCCAGCAGTTTCAGGTAGGTGCCTTCCACATACGGCCCGACCCCGTCCCCCTGATACAGCGCCATGTCGGTCAGGAAGGATTTTTTCTCGTGGTAGTTGCCGTAGGCCAGGGTGGCGTCCCGGATCGGGTTCAGCAGCGGCAGCTGGAGGTTGCCGTAACGGTCATCCCCGTCCGGCGGCGGCACGGACAGGAAGTTTTTCGCCTGCGCCAGCACCTCTTCCCCGGCCTGGTAGTTTTTCTGGTAGAAATAATGCCAGCCGCCCCACAGCGCCGCGATCACTAGGGCACTGACCGTGGAGAACGTGTATAACTGGCGGCGGTTGCGGCTGAGCCAGAGACGGTTTTCCGCGGCGAGGTTCGGCTCCGCCAGCAGCACGTCCTCAAACAGGGACTGGGTAAAGTACGGCAGGGTATCGCCCGCCGGCCACGTCGGGAACGCCTGCGAGCCGAGGTGATACTGGGCTGACGCGGACTGGGTGAACAGGTCATCCATCTGGCCGATCTGGCGGGCGGAGGTCAGGTAGACGCCGCGCAGCATCGGGCGGTGGTGTTCATCGTTGTACAGGATGTCTTCCAGCATCTGCGCAATATAGCTGTGCAGCCCCTGCACCTGACGGGTAAAGCTGAACAGGTCGCTGCGCTGGTTGGCATCGACGCCGTTGAGCATCATGTCCGGCATCGCCCCGTTGAGGTTAGCCATCCACTGCTGCCAGAACTGCGCCAGCTCGCTGCGCCAGGCTTTTTCATCCCGGTTGTTGAGGCTGAAGGTCACGCCGAGGATCTGGTCACGCTGCTGGCGGTCCAGCGCCTGATACATCGCCCCGAAGCCGTGCAGCAGGTCAATTTTAGTCATGACCAGATAGAGCGGCAGCTGGCTGTGGAAGGTCAGGCGGAGGTTTTGCAGGCGCTGGTGGATTTCCCGCACGTAGCGATCCCGCTGCTCCCGGTTGTCAGTCAGCAGGCGCAGGGTATCAACAGTCAGAATAATGCCGTTAAGCGGCTGGCGCTGGCGGTTTTCAGTCAGCCAGTTCAGCAGGGCTTCCCACAGGCGGCTGTTGATCTGCGGTTTGTCACTGTTGACCGGCACCGGCTGGTCAATCAGGCCGCCATCGGGATCGATGATAACCGCTTTCTCCCCCAGCCAGCAGCGCAGCCTCAACGGAATGTCGCCATCCTGGCGCAGGTATTCCGGCGCCGCAATTTCGGACAGTTTATAGCCTTCTTTAATCAGCGTGGTTTTGCCGCTCTGCTGGCTGCCGACCATCATGTACCACGGACGCTGGTACAGGTAGTTATAGCTGTCCAGATGGCGTTGCAGCTGGGATTTCCAGTGGTCAAGGTAACGGGCCTGGTGTTCGATATCGACCCGCACCGGATCAACCCCTTTCAGCTCGACATCCAGGTTGAGTTTTTCCAGCTGGCGCAGGCGGCGCCACGCTTTGATGCCGATCCAGAGCAGCACCATCAGGATGATGAGGGCGGTCGCCAGCCAGCGCGCCGCCAGACTGTCCAGCGGGGTGTCGTTGCGCAGTTTCCATTCCGGCCCCCACACCCAGACCGCGATCAGCAGTAGGCAGGGGATAAGTGCCAGCGCCAGCGCCATCGTGGCCTTGAGACGCGGCAGGGATTTAAATTTTGATAGCGCCGGCAAGGCCGATTTCAACGGCGCCAAGGATGACAAAGAGGGCCATTTCATGTGTTAACGCTCCTGTGTGACGCAGTATCCTTCGCAGGCGAAGGTATTTTTTCAGCCAGCAGGGTCAGCAGGCTGGGTTCCCATTCAGTGAGTAACATGTGTTGTCCAGTGTGTAACAAGTTCCGGTAATGCTGTTGTGCCAGTGCGGTCATGCCCGCTTCTTCAAGCAGTTGGGCAGTGAACAACTGACCATAGAATTGATCCCGGGGCTCCGTCAGTCGCTGCTGGTGGGCTTCCAGCATCTGAAGGGCGGCTTCCAGCCCCTGTTGCTGGAAGCAGTGCCAGATGGCTTCCTGATCGGCCGACACAGCCCCCGGGCTTCCGCTGGCGTCGGGTTCCGGCGTGAGCCAGTCCAGGGTGTCAGGAGAAATAAACGGACTCAGGTCGGAAAAACTTAAGGTTTTCAGTACAGGAAGCCGGGCCAAAAACGCATTCAGTTCGTCACGCATGGCCTGCGCAACGTGGCTGTAGCCCCGTTGTTCTGCCGCCTGTGCGGCAATGGCATGGCCATCCAGCCAGTAAGGTGCCAAGGTCAGGCTCTGCTCAATTTGCGCCAGCAATTTGTTATCCGCTGTCGGCAGTCGCGCCAGATAATCGGCGGTGCGATCCGCCGACGCCGGCGCCAACGGCGTTTTGCCCGTGGCGTTCGCCATCGGTGCCGTGGTAATGGTGTGCCAGACAGCATGACGGCGCAGGCTATAGCCGATCGGGGATTCGGGATACCGTTCACACAGCAGATCCGCCACGGTCATCAGGGTCTGTTTCCACGCTTTATCACTGGAACTGTTGACCTCCACGTCAGGCATCGGCGCTTGTTCAGGGGCCTGAGACGACGGAGCCGCCGACGTCGCCTGAGGGGCTGCTGGTGCAGGCGGTGTCGGCGCCGTTCGTGCCTCTGGCTGGCGGTTATAGCGGGTACGCAGTTGATCGACGTCTTTCGCGAGGTCGGGTTCATGGGCGTGCCAGCACTGGGCCAGATGAGCCAGGGCACCTTGTGCCTCGTCGCGCTGGCTTTTGCTGGCCTGCTCGGTGAAGCTCGCCTGAGCCGATTCAAACCGTTTGATCACCTGTTGTGCCAGCCGGCGCTTCAACCCCGGTTTGACCGGCCAGGCTTTTTCCCAGTAATTTTTTACGTACTCGGTCAGCAGCTCTATCCCCAGAATCAGCTCGGCGGGGTGACCGGCATGTTGCAAAGTCCGCAGCAGGTGAACCATCAGCCGGAAGTCCTTGCTGTGTTCGCTGAAAAGTTGCAGGGCCTGTCGCTGGATGGCGTCAACCTCCAGCGTGCCATGTGACAGCGAGCCGAATTTGACCATCTCGCCGTCGATGAATTCCCAGGCGGGGTCGCTCTCACTCAGTGCCTTGCCCGTCTGTTCGTCGGACAGGGGCGCCAGCAGGGCGCCGAACCAGTCGAATTGTGTTCTGATGTCCATGTCGGTTACCAACGGCAGGCTTCGCGTAAGGGTTTCGCGGCCTGCTCCAACTGAGAAATATTAAAGGTTATCGGGCTGCCAGTGCGGGCCGTGATGGTCATCTGGTCGCTGTCCATTAAGCGCTTGATTTCCTCAATGCCCGGCAAGCCGCGGCTGGATTCCCATAAGTAGCCGTGTTCCCGCAGGAACCACTCGGTTTTGAATTGGGTTTTATCCGTAGCTACAGTGACCGTACCGGATTCCATCGGTTTAGGCAGCGCCACCTGCAAACGGGTGATGCGGTCAATGCAACTCAGCATCAGGACCGGACGGGGAGGCGGCACCCCGACCGCCGGTGTGGTCAGGATAACGGGTGCCTCACCATTTTCTCCCTGCGTCACGATGAAGCTAGTGGAGTAATCGGTGCGTTTCATCTCCTGCTCCATCGCCTGTCGCCACACAAGCCCCATGTTTTCCATCGGGATTTGCAGGGCGTTAAACTTCAGGTTATTCACCGTACGGTCATAGCACGCCAGCCGGACAAGCGGGGACGGTTCAAAACGGCATTTTTGCATTTCGTCCACGTATTCTTCTTTGGGTGCAACCACTTCCTTTGGCTCAACCAGGTTCGCCAGTTTGGGATCACCCGCCAATGACGCGAGCAATGAGCTGATAATTAATACAATATTCATAATCTACACCCGTATTTAGCCAGTTTGTAAACCAACGTGCGCTGGGCAATCCCCAGACTTTGGGCAATCAGTCGGGTGTCGTTGCCATACTGACGCTGACGTTGAACCAACACGGCGCTTTCAAATTCTTCGATGGCCTTTGGCAGATTATCGATGTGGCTGTAATCCACGGAGATACGGCTCACGCCTGCGGGTTTCGATCCACTCAGGGAGGCAAGCAGTTCATCCAGTTGTTTTTCTTTCTGTTGTTGAACCTGAAATACCTGACGGATTTGGCGTAACTGCCCACGCAGTTGTTCGAGTTCCTGTAACTTTTTCAGGCGGTGCTGCATGACATGGCAATAGAGGCCGAACATGTTTTCATTGTTGATAAAATGGCTGACATGTTCGGCAAAAATGGCAATCACGCCGCAGGCCTGTCCGTTACAGTCAAACAGGGGAATGGCATACAACCCGCAGTTATGCGGCAGTTCCGCAACAAACGTGCGGAAATTCAAGTCGTCAATACGCGCGCCGTGATTCAGGGAATCCCATACCGTCGGGGTTCCCTTGCGCAGAACCTGTATCAGCGGGTTATTGACGTCATCAATATCCACATTCAGCCGGCGTGAGCTCGCTTGGTGGAGTTCCGGCAGGTTGTAGCATTCCAGTCTGTTTTCATTGGCGTTAAGCAAAAAAACTAACAGGGCATCAAAACGCGAGCTCTGGCTCACCAGCAAAAAATGGTCAACCAGTTGTTCTATAGTGTCATCATCTAATAACGCTAACGCGCTTTTCAGCCGCTGTTTCATTATTCTGCCTCCTCAACCTCAGCATGGAACTCGTGTTCTGCCACGGTTAAGCGAATAGCACTGATTGCGGTGCCTGCGGCCATTTTCTGCAACAGCAGTAATGAAACAGGCGGTAATAGTGCGCCATCAATGATGGATTCCAGCATACGGGCGCCGTTTTCCGCACGGGTGGCACGTTGCAGGATCTCTTCCGATACGTCATCGCTGATCGTAACTTCGGCGTTAAAGCGCTGAGACAGCAGGTTATCCAGTCGAGCCAGTTTGCTCTGAATGATGGTTTTCAGCGTTTCGTGACCCAGAGGCAGGTAAGGGATCACTTCCATACGTGCCAGCAGAGCGGGTTTGAAAAACGCGGCCAATTCAGGGTAAAGCAGGTCGTTAAGTTGATCTGGCTGCTCGGCATGATCAACGATAGTTTGATAGCCAAGGTTGGAAGTCAGGAAGAACACGACATTTTTACAATCGATGATGCGTCCCTCGCCATCGGCCAACTCGCCTTTATCGAATGCCTGATAGAACAAGTTCAGCACATCAGGGTGGGCTTTTTCGACTTCATCCAGCAACACAACAGAGTACGGTTTCTGGCGAATGGCTTCGGTCAGCACTCCACCTTCCCCGTAACCCACGTAACCCGGCGGAGAACCAATCAGGCGGGAAACGGTATGTTTCTCCTGAAACTCAGACATGTTGATGGTGGTGAGGTATTGGCGGCCCCCAAACATCAGTTCAGCAATTTGCAGGACGGTTTCGGTTTTACCGACACCACTTGGCCCCACCAGCAGGAAGGCTCCCAGAGGACGCCCCGGACGACGCAAATCTGCACGAGCGGTCAGCAGGTGTTTATGCAAATTCTGGATCGCAACGTCCTGCCCTTTGATACTTTGTCCCAGATGGGTAGGCAGTTCGGTCACGATAGACAGTTCGCTCTGTGACAGGCGGTTCAATGGAACGCCCGTCCACTCAGCGATAACCGAGGCAATCTGCGTTTTGTCTACATGGGGAGAAACCAACGTTTGCTTCTGCTGTAGCTCTGCCAGTTGTGCGTTGAGCCGCGCCAGTTTTTCGATCAGGGATTGTTCGTCAGCGGCGGCTTCTGGCTCGTCTTGCGCAATAGCTTCCTGCTCTTCCGCGTCTTCAGCCGTCTCTTCAACCGCATTTTCGATGGCTTTATCCGTCGTTTCTGCTTCAACTGACTCGTCGCTATCCGCCAAGAGTTGGCTGCGCAATTCGATGATTTGCTTCACCAGCTCCTGCTGTTGCCGCCAGTTTTTTTCCAGCGTGACGAGTTCTTCCTGAATCTCTACCTGCTGGTTTTGCAGTTCTTCCAGTCTTTCCGCATGTTCGTTCAGCCCCATCCGCTGTTCTCTTTTCAGAACATCGATTTCCATTTGCATCTGGTGCAATTCGGTCGTCAGTGAGGAGATCTGGCGTGGCGGCGATGTCAGGTTAATGGCAACGCGAGCACAGGCGGTATCCAGTACGTCAATCGCTTTGTCCGGCAGTTGGCGGCCAGAGAGATAACGGTCACTCAATACCGCAGAGGCTTTCAGTGCTTCATCATCGATCAGAACACCATGCGCCTGTTCGTAAATGGCTCGCAGACCACGCATGATCACGGTGGCTTCTTCCGCGCTTGGCTCAGAGACTTTCACTAATTGGAAGCGACGAGACAGTGCTGCGTCTTTTTCGAAGTATTTTTTGTACTCGCTCCATGTGGTCGCTGCGATGGTTTTTAGTTCACCACGCGCCAATGCAGGTTTCAGCAGGTTGGAGATATCCAGTCCACCCGCTTGGTTACCGGCACCAATCAAGGTGTGCGCTTCATCGATAAACAGGATGATCGGCTTAGATGATTGACTAATTTCAGCCATAATGCCTTTGAAGCGTTTTTCAAACTCACCTTTAACCGCTGCCCCTGCTTGCAATGCCCCCAGATCCAGTGTCATCAGTTCGCTGTTGCGCAATTTATCCGGTACGCGGTCATTGATGATGCGCAGCGCCAGACCTTCAATCAGGGCACTTTTACCCACCCCTGCTTCACCCACGACGATCGGGTTGTTTTTGCGACGACGGCAGAGAATGTCGATCATCAGATCGATTTCGTTATCACGGCACAGCACAGGATCAAGTTTGCCCTGACGCGCCTGTTCAGTCATGTTCTGGGTAAAACGCGCCAGCAGGCTGTCGCTGTTTGCCGGATGTACGCCCTGTCCGTTTTTATCGTCGCCGCTGAAAGGCTGTTCGGCAGAGCCATTCGTCCATTCAGCAAAGTTCTGACGCAGCAATTCACGGTTGATACCCGCCAGCATGCGCGCGGGCTGTGGTGTCAGATAGCGCATTGGACTGAACAGCAGAGCAATCAGCATGACGCCACCGCGTAATTCAGTATGCTGCATCTCCGTGGAAGCCAGCAGCCAGCTATCCTGTAACCATTCCACCAGCATCGGTGAGAAGTTCGGATAGGTTTGTACAATCGCCTGATGATGAGGCATCATCTGATCGAGTTGTTCTTTCAGCAGATCTTTATCGATGTCTGCTTTATTGAGGATCAGGCGCACATCACTGAGGGGTGTGTCGATCATCTGAAGCAACAGTTGTGCAACAGTAATTTCAGGCTGCTGCTGGCTGACACAGGATGCCGCCGCCGCTTCC
Organism: Xenorhabdus aichiensis; assembly: GCF_028598775.1. Taxonomy (NCBI): domain Bacteria; kingdom Pseudomonadati; phylum Pseudomonadota; class Gammaproteobacteria; order Enterobacterales; family Morganellaceae; genus Xenorhabdus; species Xenorhabdus aichiensis. The sequence continues at coordinate 157,314 of NZ_JAQRFO010000004.1, read as the reverse complement.
AGTGCATGGCGGGTCATCGGATTTAAACGGTTTACAAGAGTGGGCAGATCAATCTGAATCATGACGACTTCCTATCTCAATAAGTTACTTAGCTGCTTTAATATGTCTTGGGTCTGATCACCGAGGCGGATGGCATAGAAACTGTAAATGGCAACCAGCAAACCTACACTTATCCAAAACAGGTGCTTGATGGTCCAACGTCTGCTCAGGCGATAACGCTCATCACGCTCGTTGATATCGACATATAGCGTGGTCGGCGGAGCTTCTCCACGCAGTGAGTGAAGCTGTTGCTGCAAGCGACGGAACAGGCGATCAAAGTCATCGCTTTTCTGGGTGCTGACTTTGTAACGTCCGCGATAACCCAGACAGAGGCAGAGATAAATGAACTCCAGCAGGTGCTGGTAGCGCTGTGCCTCCCCCATCAGGCGTTCGAGCAATACAAAGACTTTTTCGCCTCCCCAGGTTTCATTGTGGAAGTGAACCAGCAACGATTGCTTCAACCAGCCATTCTGACTGTTCCAGCCGTGCCCCAACGCGGTTTCATCAATGAAGGTGCATAGTACGTAACGGAATGAAACAATCGCGCCGGGTTCATAACCCTTGGTTTGCAGAAACTGCTCAATGGCTCGAATGTCAGTAACAACCTGTTGGTAAAGCTTATCTGGCAGTGCCTGATCACTCATATCCTGCAAACGCAGAACCATCCCCAGTAAGGGGGTGGCCGCATCGATCATCGGGTTGAGGCTTTCACCACGCAACGGTAGCTGATACTGGCGCTGAAACGTTTTCAGCGTCTCAGACTTTTCCAGTGACGGACTGCCAACATTGATATCACTCATGATTATTCCTTACCGCCCCTGATAGCCCAGAGCTGCATATCTAAGTCAGGGAAATCCCCTGATACGTGGAATGCGATGGAATTCCCCTGCTGGATCTCTTTCCATGCCGGGCTCTTCTGATCCAGACGGAAATAGGTGTATCCAGAGTGATACGGCAACTGACGGGGAGCCGCGGACAATGCAATCAGTGGCACACCCGGTAACTGAACGCTGACCAGATCGCGGATTTTTTCCATCGAGGTGACTTTGGTTTGCTGCACAAACTGACGACGTAGCTGCTCCTGCGGCGTACTTGCACTGATAGCCAGTACGAATTCGGCTTTACGCAGCAGATCGTTGTCGTGGAGCGTTGCCACGCGGATACCGCCTTCGTTCTGTTTCAGGACAATTGACGTTGCACGCGGTGTCAAAACAACGTTCAGTGCATCACGAATGGCGTGCATCGCGTCCTGGAAGGTATCCGTCAGGTTATTGTGGTCATACGCCAGCACATTCCCCGGCAAGCGACTCGCATCGGTGAAGGTTCTCAGCTCACCGCAGGTCTGGAGCAGTTGGGTATATAAATGCAGCGGGTGCAGGACGGTTTGTTTTGCGTAATGGTTGAACAGCGGTTGCACGCGGTTCAACAATTGAAGCATCATGAACTCCGCGACATCCGCAACGCCCTGCTGACCCGGCGAACCAATACGTTTGGCCAGTGTTCTTGAGCGTTCAGTCAGCAGGCCGTCGATTTCCACCATAAAGCGTTTTAACTTGTCAGCGACAAAGATAGACAGACAGGTCGGAATAAATTCGCTATCCAGAATGATCGTGCCATCTTTCTGTTTTTCTTTGATGCGACACAGCGGAATCGCCGTGTAAGCACTCATATCTTCGGAGCCTTGCATCAGAACCGGCGTCAATTGCGCAAGGTTCAGGGCAAAGGAATCGCCGCCTTTGGTATGCAGGTCACGGACATCGCTCGGCAGTTCCCGATAACGTACTGCGCTTTGAATTTCCGCTTCTTTGTCAGCAATTTCCCGAATGGTATCGCTGGACATAGGCAATGCCAGATAGATGTCTTTGCTTTTCAGGTCATTGATGTTTTCGATATCCAGCGGTTTTGGCAGTAGATCTTGGCTGGGCGCAGAGAATATCGTGCCATCCTGCATGATGCCGCTGGCTTCGGTAATGCCGATGCGCCCTAAATTGAGCAGATCCTGATTGATGCTCAGAGAGCTGAAACCGTGACCATAAGCGGCCAACACCGATACGAGGCTATGAGCCAGATAATCATTGTGTTTTTGTTGTTGCTGAAAATGTTGTGGCTTGATGAACAATCCTTCGTGCCAAATCACCCGATTTTTGCCTGGCATGACTACTCCTCCTCTTTTCTAAGTTCGACGTCGTTATTTCTGACATGCACCAAGATGTTGTAATGGCGGCCGATGTCTTTTACTCGGATGATCTTTTTCCATTCAGATTGATTTGCATCTGCATAGTGAACGATGACACCGATGTAACGGTTATTCTTTTCCAATATCAGCGTTGACAGGGGCTTGTATTGCCCCGGCAATAGCGTGTAATCCTGATGATCGATATAATTTTTCCCCAGTGCCTTTTCGAGTTTGTCGCTTTCAAGTTGATCATAATCGGCAGCCAAAAAGCGCGAATCTTCACTGAGATAAACCAGATTCATTTCAACAGGAGCCGCTTCACCACTTTCATTGGGGTTGATGTTCGGTTCGGCCAATAACGTAATGTTGGCAACAGAAGCCTGTTCATCCGGTTTTCCTACCGGTGTGGAAGGGTCCCAGATCACTTGACCGACTTTCTTTGTTGCGTTCCATGCACCGCTACAACCATTCAGCAACATCGCTGACAACAATAAAATCCCTACAGCCCATACACGATGACTAGCGGAATGTTTCATTGCTGGAGTCCTCTAAGCCCTGACGCAGTGCGCGGTCATAAGCCTGCTCATACACCTCACGGAATAGCTTTTCGAACCCCTGCTGGCGGCTGGAAGCTAATTCACGGTAATAGTTGGTGTACATTTCCCACGCCCAGGCCGCGTCTTTATTCCTGACTTCGTTGCTGCGGCGGTAATGTGAGAAGCGACGGAGCAATTGATCAGGGGAGAAGGCTTCCAGCATGGTATCCAATGCTGCCGAAATGGCTTCCCGATTGGCCTGATAATGCAATTGCAGGTTATGCAGACTTTCCGAGACGGCGGCGGGTGCAGACAAGTGAACCGGGCTTTTCTGATCCGAGAACATCACCTGCATGGTGGTGTCATAATCCATATTCAGGCGCAGCGGGTTATCTTCGATGGGGCGCAGTTGTTTATCACGCAGCCCATGCTGTTCACGCTGGAGAGCCAGTAACCCTTCAATAGCGGCTTTCATGGTTTTGCCCATCTCTTGCAGAAAATCGTTAGCCTGCTGGCTGTCATGCAGAGGTAACTGTGCATCTAACCCACGCATGAGAGGGGTAATGGCAACATGATCAACATCCATATCTGCGTACTGCCGATCGGAAGTGATACCCGGTAAATCAAGGAACTCCTGATCCATAACACTGCCTCGGTTATCAGAAATAGGGTTAGCAAACGGGGGGGATTGGAAATGATCCGGCGGCAAAAGATGCTCGGTATCATCGGCTTCAACCTGCTGCTTCAGCGTGGTCAGGCTTTCGCTGTCGAGTACCCTGAGTGGGTCATCGCTGAAACTATGCTGGATCGTCGGAGCAATGCTGTTATCTTCGGCAAACACGGCTTTTTGTGCTACTACGCCCTCCATCATGGCATCCAGCGGGTTGCTGTAACTCGATACCAAGGATTCAGGTGATACCGTCGAGGGATCAACACGATCTGCGTCAGAGAAACTAATGTGGATCTTAATGGACAGATTACCCGCCTTGATCTGATCCCCCTGCTGCAAACGGATCAGACTTGACTGAGACGTTAATGCGGCATTGTTGATCTGCACGGGTTCTGCGAGTACTTGCAGGCAGAACGCGCCATCCCGCCACTGAACAGAGAATTGTGATGGATGAATATTTCCCTGCTGATCCTGCACAGACCACAGGTGACTTTCACTGCTACCGACCGTACCGCCCTGTGCCGAAAACAGGCAACTGGCGGATCTGCCACTTTCCAGTTGCTCACTGTTGAGAACCCGCAATGAAAGCGTTGGTTGTTGTTTTTCCATAGTCGTTATTCCATAACTGAAATTGTGACAAAGGGTTTCTTTTCCGGTTCGCCGAGAAAACTAGTCCACCCCAGATGGTTATTCTGCTGCGCCCCCAATACCATGCCGCTGACCTGATTTTCTGCCAGACCAAGGCGCAGTTCCCATGCAAATTGACTGCGCATGACGAAAGAAATAAACATCACCAATGGGGCATAATTCTTTCCATCCGGCAGGAATGACAGGAACCGATCACGGGTCAGATTATTGATGCTGAGAAGGAACTTCCCGCTGTAATCGCCGACCCATGAACCAATGGTGAAGTTCTGCCCCAGCACGGACAGTTCGGTATCCCCGATTTTTTGTCCTTTATTGGTTCCGCCCAGACGATTCTGCTGATCAAGTGGAATCGTGACCTTTCTGAATTGCCAGCCGTGAAGGGTGACATCCTGTAAATCAAAACAGTGGGAAACTAAACTGCATATCACTTCCGGCGAGCGGCCGGGGCTTGCCAGCAGCCCTGCATAGGCCAGCATTTTGCTGTGATTGATGTTCAGCATCCGGCGGTTAACATCGCTCCCCAGACCCACAAGGGAAAACATCCGCTGAGAAAAGTGATCATCTCCCCCCTTCTTGAAGCAGATGTAATAGCGGTATTTCCGCCAGATCTGATGCAGAAGCGTGATTAAGCGATGGTTAAACAGGTTGAGAAAATCCGTCAGCCGGTTTTCGTTCTGCGCTTCTTCCCAAGCCAGCGAATCGAGATAGTAACCCGGCATCGGGGACTGACTGCCATGCAGCCCCATAAAGGAAACTTCCAGCTCAAAATAACCCCGTCTGGTCTGCGAGAGTGAAATCACGTCACGAGTCGGAAATGCCAGACTGGCACTGGCCCTGAAACGAACAGATTCACGATCAGGACGATCTGTCTCTCCCGTTTTTTCCCACGCTACCGCCAGCTGGTTGAGCAGTTCAACCAACTGATAAAAGTTGTACTGTGAGATGTCCAATGCCAAGGGTGTGGCAGGATCTTGCTCAGTGATTACATCAATGAGTGTTGACCTATCTGTACCGGCCATTCATAACATTCCTGATTATCTAAATTGATTACCTTCAACATATGAAAAGCGTTGACGCTGGCATACAGTGAGAAAAACCGTGACAAAATTGTACTGAACAGATAAAGCTCGCCTTCTGAGCTGAATGCCTGTTGCCGGATATACAGTGTGGAGCGCAGGCCGCGAACGGGCTGCCCACGGAACAGGCGATCTGTCGGCTCTGTCTCGATCTTTTCAATGGCATCGAGCCGTTTCTGCGATGACCGCTTGGACTGTCGGTTGTGGATGCTGGGGAAATCGTAGGTACGCAGTACCTGCTTCAGCGCGTCCTTATCCAGCAATGACATATAGTTCAGCGACATGTTTGACAGCAGCGACCAGTGCAAACCGCCATCCAGCAGAGGATAAAGCGGCACTGACGGGCGTGTGATATTGCGGAATGTCGCAAATGTCGGGCTGCCGATGGATGGGTAATTAATGTCTCCAACACGGAGCTGCAACGGCAATTCACGGTTAGTACACGTCAAACTGATAGAAACATTTTCTTTTAGTTTGAGTCTAAGCAGATCCGATTCATCTCCTCGTACAAATGAGATGAAATGTTCCAGCCCCCTGCGGAAAGGCGATTCTTTCACCCGAAGGCGGTAATAACGCATTGAGCGTTCATCTTCGTCATCTATCTGGTGATTGAAACTTTCGAACGGTGTATAGACCCGTTCACCAATACGTGCCCGACTGCGTTCACCATTTTCACCCGTCAACCAGCTTTCAACGCCATCGACGGAAAAAATATCGTAGTTATCGGGGAGGCTATAACTGGCCTTCAATGGATATTCAGTCTGACTACCATTGAGTTCAATGGCTTCACTGTCCATCGGGAACAGGTTGATGGCCGGTGTACAGTGCAGACGGAAAGTATCATGCCGAATCTTGGCTTCTGGTGGTAATGCCTGAGAAAAATGTAAATTCAGTTTGAAATCTTTAGTCTTGAGATCTTCAGGCAATTTTGGAAAACCTTTCACATCAAAAAACAGGAAGCTTTCCGCGAAGCAGAAATATTCCTGCAAAATGCGATATCCCATGTAAGCGTTTTTGGGGTACGGCAACAAGGCATCTTCCCGTTCAAACCCAACTGGCACAAAATCAAAATCCGGCAGTGGGATCACCATATCGCCAACCACCAGTTCTGCTTTTCTGAAGTAATAACAGAGCCAGAAGTAGAGCTGAGAAGTGGTATAGTCATCGCCGCTCAGGTAAAAACGCAGTTTGTCCAGTTCCAGTTCATGCAGGTTCAGTTCAGTTTTCGACGCAAAATTCAGGCCGATGATGCCTTGTTCATTACTGTTATTGACGGAAATGTCTTGGATGGAGAGAGGGAAAAGCCAGACATCACGACACAGCGTAAAAGTACAGCGATCTTGTTCGTCTCTTTTACCCGACGATTTTTCGTTCGAATAAATATCATCATGAGTTGACAGCGTGTTACTCATAATCTGCGTGCCACGCTTGACCGGTGTCGCTTTCGTTACGACGCTCTCATCAGGCGTATACTCGATGATAGTCATGCTAGGCGTTGGACGCAGGTAATTAGGCCAAAGCATATTGAGCAGGCCGTGAGTCAGTTCGGGGAACTGATCATCAATCTTTGCCCGCAGGTTGCCAGTCAGGAATGCAAAACCTTCAAGCAAACGCTCAACGTCGGGGTCAGAACCTTGTTCAGACAGAAATGCGGCAAGATGAGGACGTTCAACTGCGGCTTCTTTCCCCAGTTGTCGCAGATAGTTCAACTCATCTCTGAAATATTTTTCAAATGACATTTATTGAGTTCGCTCCAGGCAATAGCGCCGGTTGTTATCCAACTGAATGCTAAATTCCACAACATCGTTGATATCATCCAACAAGATTTCAGCGCTGATGTGAAAGCTCAGCAGCAACGGATCTGAATCATCATTGATGGCGCTGACGGAAACCGCTGATATTCTGGGCTCATAATTTCTGATGCACTCTTCTATCGCCCACTCGATACTTTGCTTGAAATCCACCGACGTCGCCGTCGCGTCATTGAGATCAATGACACCCAGATCAATCGCACTCTGACAGGCACCAGGACGAGAATTCAGCACTTCCTTCAGATGCTTCTTTATAGAATCAAGCAGTGAACGCATCCTTGACTGACGGGAAGAGCCGGAGCCCTTCCCTTGAATGCGCTCGAACAGACTGGCAGAGCTACCCCTATTCCAACTGTACAGCGCAGCCATAATTATTCCTTATCCAAACGTCCAACCAGTGACAGTTCGAAGCTTGCACCCATGTATTTAAAGTGTGGGCGAACTTGCATAGCCACCTGATACCAACCTGGATCGCCTTCAACATCCAGTACCTTGATTTCAGCTGCACGCAGCGGACGACGGCTACGAACATCAGTTGGCGGGTTTTCCTGATCAGCAATGTACTGTTTCAGCCACATATTCAGTTCACGCTCCAGATCCTGACGCTCTTTCCAAGAGCCGATCTGTTCACGCTGCAACACTTTGATGTAGTGAGCCAGACGGTTGATGATGAACATGTATGGAAGCTGCGTACCCAACTTGTAGTTGGTTTCCGCAATCTTACCTTCACGGGTATTCGGGAAAACTTTTGGCTTCTGAACTGAGTTTGCAGAGAAGAATGCGGCGTTATCGCTGCCTTTACGCATGGTCAGTGTAATAAAGCCTTCTTCTGCCAGTTCGAATTCACGACGGTCAGTGATCAGAACTTCAGTTGGGATCTTAGCCTGCACCTGACCCATTGCTTCATACAGATGCACAGGCAGATCGCTCACCGTACCGCCGCTCTGTGGACCGATGATGTTTGGACACCAGCGGTATTTAGCAAAGCTGTCTGTCAGACAACTCGCCATCAGATAAGCTGTGTTACCCCACAGGAAGTGCTCGTGGTCACGGCTGACATTTTCCTGATAGTTGAAGTTTTTGATTGGATTTTCAACGCTGGAATAAGGCAGACGCAACAGGAAACGGGGTGCTGTCAGACCCAGATAGCGAGAATCTTCAGATTCGCGCAGTGCACGCCATTTAGTATGTGAAGGGCCTTCGAAGACGGACTTCAGATCTTTGATGGCTGGCAGGTCGGTAAAGCTGTTAACACCAAAGAACTCAGGTGAAACAGAAGAAAGGAATGGTGAGTGAGCCATTGCACCGACAGCACTGACGTATTGCATCAGTTTGATGTCAGGTGAGGAATTGGTGAATGCATAGTTACCGATGACGGCAGCAACAGGTTCACCACCGAACTGACCGTAGCCTGTAGAGTAGACGTGTTTGTAGAAACCAGACTGAATGATTTCAGGCGAAAATTCAAAATCTTCCAGCATTTCATCTTTAGTAGCATGAATGATGTTGATTTTGATGTTTTCACGGAAATCAGTGCGATCCACCAGAATTTTTAGTGAACGCCATGAGGATTCCAGCTCCTGAAACGGCTTCGCGTGCATGATTTCATCCATCTGCTCACTCAGCTTTTTATCAAGCTCAACGATCATTTTATCAACGACGAGTTTGTTGATCGGTTCTTCGTTAGCGCCTGTGTCCAGGATACTGCTGATAAACGCGGCGACACCTTGTTTTGCGATATAGTAGCCGTCATTTTCTGGTGTGATCCTTGCCTGAGACATAATTTCATCAAGCAGGGAGGTCGTTGCGCCAGAAGCAAGAGCGGTGCTGTTTTCTTCGTGCTGAGCCATTTAAAAATTCCTTTAACCAGTTATTTTTTATTGACGATTTCAAGTTCTTTCAGGAGTTGCTCACGAACGGATTCATCATCCAGCAGCGACTGCAAGCGAGTACGAAATGCAGGAATATTTCCCAAAGGGCCTTTTAGTGCAACCAATGCCTCACGCAGTTCCAGGAGTTTATTCAACTCAGGCACTTTTTTTGCGATATTATCCGGTGAAAAATCACTCAGTGATTTAATTTCCAGATTCACAGGCATATCTTCTTCATTTTTTTCATCAAGGCGATTAGGGACGTTAAAAGTCAGGTTGATGTTCGCCTCATTCATTACAGCATTGAAGTTGTTCTTATTGACTGAAACTGTTTGCCGTTCTTCAATTGGCGTATCTTCCTTCTTTCCTTTCAAGTCACCGACAACCAGAAGATTCAGCGGTAATTCGACTTCTGCGGTCTGGTCACCCGTATTAGGAACATACTTAATATTAATTCTTTCTTTCGGAGCTACGCTACCTGGACTATTCTTACTCATATTTTAATCCTTTGGCTAATACAACCATGAACTGTCTAACAACCCATTATTGGTGAGAGAATTATTCTAATTTTACCCATATAACAAATACAAAATATCTCCCTAAAAAAATAGGCTAAGAAAAACAATCGTATTTGTCAGGCACGGATGGACTTTATATCTTCTTATATATAAACACTCAGAAATATCCTATCCAATCGTGGAGGTAACATCGATATGAAAAATCGTCAAGCCCGAGTTTGACATTTTATTTTTTTGATGTAAAGCCTAAACACAAATTGATAACTCCCTCTATTCCAGCTTTTAATATCCCTATGTCAATCTGTAGGAAATTATAAGCGTTTTTTTCTCCTAAAAATAGATAAATATTTGGTTTTACGCTCTGCATGAGTATGCAGACCAATTGCCTATCAATTGTATAAAAAGTAATATTTTTTATTTTTATTAGAATAAAATACAACCAATGATTCATGAATCATAATTACCATCAATAACAATATTTATTTTATTTAGATTAATTATTCGACATTGCAATCCGAATTAATCGAATTTTTTGATCCAGTTAACATTTTTCAAATGATCATGAAAAACATTTCATTAAAAAATAAAAAATAGATAAATATCAATCGATTATATTTAATCAAAAAACCAAGCTTATTTATTAACCAGATAAATAGGTTTGTTTTTTATAAAAACTCAGCTATAAATTTCACAACGGCAATGATTATAAAATTTTTATTTGTCATTGAATTAGAGCTTGCCTTGCAATTTGCAAATTACTTTGCATTACACGATTTCAGCTTTATTATTCGCTCCGAGTGTTCGGCGGCGATAGTTTTATTTAATTATAGAATGAAACAATCACGCACGGAATGAACACTTACACTTATATATTAGTAAAATTTTATAGGATATTCATATGCCAACTCCATGTTATATTTCCATCAATGGGAAAACTCAGGGCAATATTACTGCTGGTGCATTCACTGCTGAATCAGTAGGTAATATCTTCGTTCAAGGTCACGAAGACGAAATGCTGGTTCAAGAATTTGACCACATTGTCACTGTCCCAACTGATCCACAATCAGGTCAGCCTTCTGGTCAGCGTGCGCATAAACCATTCCGCTTCACCGTTGCATTGAATAAAGCGGTTCCTCTGCTTTACAACGCACTGGCTTCTGGCGAAATGTTACCTACTGTTGAATTGAAATGGTACCGTACTTCAATCGAAGGTAAACAAGAGCATTTCTTCACGACCAAACTTGAAGATGCAACTATTGTTGACATTGATTGCAAAATGCCACACTGCCAAGATCCATCAAAAGCAGAATTCACTCAATTAATTCGTGTGTCTCTTTCTTATCGTAAGATTAATTGGGAACACACTACAGCAGGTACTTCTGGTTCTGATGACTGGCGCGCGCCAATTGTTGCTTAATATCTTATTAATTAAGTATTAAGTAATAACCATTCAGCCAATGAATACTATTCATTGGCTGAATAAATAAATGACTTATTATTTCCCCCATCAATTCCTTTTAATTCTTCCTTTTCTTTTTCATATTTGTTTCTTTGATTTTTTCTAAATGTCAGATTTTTATATAGTGATTATTTTTATGCTGAACAGAGATGCATAAATACATGATTACATATGTAACCAATCTGACTGATGCTACCGTGTTGATATTGCCTTACGGTAGCACTCACTTTTGCATGACGATTTATTAAACAAGATCGCCCCAAAACTGCCTATAAAATCCTGACCTCAAATTTTACTAAAATCCACGCCGAATTCATTGATTATGATGATAGGTCAACGCCTTCCCCTAACCTGCAATCAAAGTGACATAAGTAAAATTTTTAAATTAAAAATACAGGGTAATAAAAGAACTTTGTTGTTTTATCGCTATCCTACTGAAATTTTCATTAAGCACGAATTACATTTGACTTAACCCTTAACAATAAGATAGGACATAACCAAAACGAGTCATAATAAATCATTAAGATAAATATATAACTACAAACCATAAGTTTGGGCAAAATATATACATTAATCAGAGCAAAATAAAATATTTTCTATGCTTTAATATTTAATTAACAAACCATATTTAAACCTAATCTAACACTGTACGTTTTCGGATCAACCATTGTCATTTGGGTATTCCCATGATTAAAAAGACGGCAATTTTTATCTTATTATGTACCGCCCTTCAGGTAAAAGCGTCACCTGAAGAACTCAATGTCATATTACCGACAGATGAGACAAGAAGGACTTTACAAGACAGTTCAAGGGAAATAGACCAGTTAATTGAACAACGCCGTCACCAAGGATTAATCAATCGTTCCGATGCCCTTTCGCCACAGACTGTCTCTCCAGTACTGGTAGAAGCACCAGCATGTCTGGATATCAGCGGCGTTTATCTCCAAGGCATTACGCTGCTGACTCTGACAGATCTGAATACACTCAGCGCATTGCCTAACAACTGTATTACCAGCAATGACATCAATAAACTGTCAGCAGAAATCACTAACCTTTATATTGCCAAGGGCTATATTACGGCGCGGGTGCAATTTATCCCTCCCAGCCATCATGGGGAATTGGGAATTAATGTTGTCGAAGGTTTTATCGAGGCCATTGAAGGTGGTAATCGCTGGATCAATAGCCAGATGCTGTTTCCTCATCTGACGAATAAACCACTGAATCTTGATCAGCTTGACCAAGGGCTGGATCAGGCGAATCGTCTGCAATCAAATAAAACAACGCTCGATATCTTACCCGGTACGGTCAGTGGCGGCTCAGTTATCAGGCTGAGTAACCAGCATTCCACCCCGTGGAGAATATCTGCGACAACCGATAACTACGGGCAAAAAAGCACAGGTAAATGGATAAGCCGGCTGAATGCCAGCATTGATAGCCCATTGGGGTTGTCCGACTTTATCAGTCTCAGCGGCATCAGTACCGTCGATAACCCCGACACCCAATATAATCGGGCTGCTACTCTGTTCTATTCACTTCCTTACGGTGCTGCGACTTTCAGCGGTTTTACCAGCTATTCCCGATATATCAGCCATCCAAAGCTACAGAAAAATGTGTACAAACTACATGGGAATTCACAGCAGTCGGGTATGCGTATGGATTGGGTATTCCACCGCAATCAATCGCAAATCTCGACGTTGAATACCCAGCTTGTTTACAAGAATTTCAACAACTATTTCGATAGCGCCAAACTCAGTCACAGCAGTCAAACATTAACCGTGTTTTCACTGGGAATAAGCCACTTACAAATCATTGCGAATGGCCTTATCACTTTTGACACGGGCATTGAACAGGGAACACCGTGGTTCAGTGCTCAAACCTCAACAGACAACTTGAATAAGCAATTTACCAAAGGAAAGTTATCCGTAAATTTACAGCAGCGCTTCAGGCTATTTGATATGTCCTACCGGCTCAATAACCAATTTTATACCCAGTACAGCCCAAACGGACTGCCCGGTGTTGAGTGGCTCAATATCACCGACCGCAATGCAGTACGAGGATTCAGTAAAAATACGTTATCCGGTGATAACGGCTGGTATCTGAGAAATACCTTATCCCACTCAATACCGATACTCAAAGGTTCGCTTGACCTGCGGGCGGGAGTGGATGTCGGACGGGTTAAAGGCTATCGCAGTCAGGATGGCTGGCAAAGTAGTGCTGGATTAAGTACTGGCTTGACATTGCGCTATCAGCGCCTGCTTGCCGATGTCGAGGTCAGTCGAAGCAAATTATTATCCCATAAAAATAGAGACAAGGATGAGTCCATACAACTGTTAACACGCGTTTCTTACACCTTTTAATTTTTGTAGCAATTAGCATTTTTTAACCGTAGTCAACTTGGGGTTTTACTCTCAGGGGGCTGCACATGGCAATAAAAGAAAGTCAATAGAGGTAATAATATGCAAGAGAAAAAGTTCAAGCTATCTCCTACGGGAAAGCTTGCCGTATCCATGGCAATTATTCTGACAACCTGTTCAGTCAGTTTTGCCAACGGTATTACTCCCGGAGGTGATGCAGAACACCGCCCTGATGTCATCCTGGCGGATACAGGGGCTACGGTAGTCAATATCGTGGCACCTTCTGACTCAGGGCTATCACATAACCAATATGAGGATTTCAACGTCAATCAGATGGGTGCGGTATTAAATAACTCATTGATCGAGGGATCATCAGAATTAGCCGGCCATTTATCTGCTAACAGCAATCTGAATGGGCAGGCAGCCAGTGTGATTTTAAATGAAGTCATCAGCCGTAACCCTTCATTCTTGCTCGGCCAACAAGAAATTTTCGGGATAGCCGCCGATTATGTGCTGGCCAACCCCAATGGTATCACCTGCAACGGCTGCGGTTTTATCAATACCAATCAGGCCTCTCTGGTCGTCGGTAATCCGTTAGTTGAAAATGGCGTCCTGCAAGGGTTCAATACTTTTAACAACCAAAATGCGCTGAGTATCAAAAACAATGGCTTGTCACATACTGATGTTCTGAACTTTATTGCCCCCAAAATTGATAGTCATGGTCGGGAGATCACCGCCAAAACGATCAATATCACGACAGGTAATAACCAGATTTCAGCCGATGGGAAAATTCTGGCATCACAGCAAACGGACGTTGGTGTGCTCGACAGCTATTACCTCGGCAGTATGCAGGCCGGACGCATTCGTCTGCTGAATACCACAGAAGGAAGCGGCGTCAATCTGCAAGGTAAGATGACAGCCAGTGACAGTATTGATATTAAGTCTTACGGTGATGTGAAGTTGCAGGCCGCTGACCTGAAAGGCGGAGATATCACATTGCAAGGCAACAATGTTCTGTCTCAAGGACGCCTCAATCAATCCTCATCAGACAAAACAGACAGTGACAACCACCAAAGCAGTTTCAGTGGTCTTTATGCCCAACAAAAGCAAATCAGTGAATCCATTGCCCGTACCCAATTAGAAGGCAAAAATATTACGCTGGTGGCCAAGCAAAATAACCGCGTTATGGCGACCGATATTGTAGGGGATAATGTCACGCTGACGGGTGCTGATCTGAAACTGGATGGACAGCAACTCCACCAGTTTACCAGCAACACCAAAAATAAATGGAAATTATCCTGGCAGTACGATGTCACCAAAGAAAGTGACAAATATCATCATGAAGGCAATACCATCAAGGCGCATGAAAATGTCCATCTGACGGCCAGCGAAGGTAATGCAGAAGTGCTTGGCAGTAAAATCAGCGCCGGCAATCAACTATCCGTATCCGCCAAGAAAGATGTGAAACTGGCGGGTCTGCTGGAATCGGAAGTGACAGCCGAGAAAGGCTATAAGAAGAACCACACTGCTGCTTTGCAGACCGGAAACTGGAACAAAAACCATACTGCCCAGAGAAGCATCGGCAGTGAATTGAATGCGGGGGGAGATTTAGGCATCAATGCAGGGGCAAATGCTGAAATTATCGGTTCTCAGGTCAATTCCGGCAAAAACCTGATTGTTTCTGCTGGTCAGCAGGCGAAAGTCACGGTTCAATCTCTTGTTGATAATCAAAGCATTGCCAAGAATAAGAAATACTGGGGCGGCATTGCGGGCGGCAGCGACAAAGATAACCTCAATAAAGAGGAAACTCATCATACCTCTGATATCAAAGCGGACGGACATTTGCTGCTGTCGGGAATGAATGGCGTCACTATTACCGGCAGTAAAGTGAAAGCACAACAGGGAGCTTATGTTGAAGCGAATGATGGGCAATTGATCATTGATAATGCGGTTAACAACTCCTATAAGAAAGTGAATGAAAGAACCGGTACGATCTTTAACATCACCAAAAATTCGAACCAAGAACACAATACACAGCAGACCACGTCTAGCAGTCAGATGGTTTCCGATGCCGACCTGAAATTACTCAGCAATAAAGATATCAATATCATTGGTAGTCTGGTGAAAAGTGCGGGTGAACTGCAAGTGAATACATCAGGCAACATCAATGTACTAGCTTATGGTGAGCAGAATAGCCATCATCAGGAAAAAACCAATCTAAACTGGCAATATTACGCCCGTGAAGCAGAAGACAAACAGTACCGTGTCGGTATCGGCCTTGAGCACACGCATGATGGCCAGAAAACCAATGTCACGACGCAACATCCATCAGAATTGAACGGTGGCAACCTCGCCGTAAATGCAAGCGAAAATGTCACCATCACAGGCTCCAAATTAGTGACGACACAAGGTGATGCCAAAGTCACAGGGAACAATATCAACTTACTCACCGGGGAAAACAGGACATCAACCGAGAACTCACAGGTAAAAGGCCGTGGCGGTCTGTTTTTGACCGGTGGTATGGATAGGCTCGGTGGTGGTATTGAAGGTGGTTACGCAAGTCATGGCCAATCCCAAAACCAAACCACTGCTGTGGTGTCAAAAACTCAAGTCACCGGCAATCTTGAATTGAATGCGATGGGAGAGTTAAAACAGCAAGGCACTCAGCATCAGGTCAATGGTGCTTACCAGGCCAATGCCGGTAGCATCAAAAATCTGGCAACAGAAAATACGGAATCAAACTCCACCAATCAGTTGCAGGTGGACGGTGAAATCAGTGGTTCAGCCGATTACAGTGCAACGACTCGCCCGGCAGAAAAAACAGCCAAAGCGGTCACTGAGAATAAATTGGATACTTCCATTTCCAAAATTGGCTTACCGAATGCCGGCCTTGAGTTAGCGGCCAAAGGCAGCAGCCATTATACCGGCAATAGCCAGTCAAACGCAGTCGTCACTTCAATCCAGGCGGGTAACGTCAAAGTCACCACTAACGGTGATGTTTACGATCAAGGAACCCAATATCAGGCCAATAAAGGCGACGTGTCACTGACAGCCGGTAGTCATACCAGTGAAGCCGCCTACAATCGTAAAGATAGCCATTCTTCTGACACCACAGGCAACGCCCGCCTGCGCGTTTACACCTCAACCGGCAGTGATATTTCCGTTAATGGCAAAGGTGATGGCCGCTATCAGGCAACCTCCAACAATAATGCTAATGCCGTAACCAGCGGGATCCAGGCACAAAACGGTATTGATATCCGGGTGACCAGAGACGCCCGTTACCAAGGCACCTCCATGAATGCTGGCAGTGGCGGCACAAACATCAATGCGAAAGAAAATATCCAGTTCGATCAAGCCACCAACCGCAACGAGCAAAACCGTACAGGTCACAATGGAGAAATTTCTCTAACCGTGGGAACCAACCCAGATGGTAAGAATTTCAGTGCCAGCGCTGGCGGTGGTTATAACACTGACCAGCAGAACAGCACTACGGCTCAAACCAGTACCCTCACAGGTGGACAGGGCGTAAACCTGAATGCAGGCAATAATCTGGCACTGAAGGGTTCTGATGTCTCTGGTAAGCAAGTCGATTTAACCGCACAACGCGGAAAAATTGAACTGACTTCCGCCCAGGACACCGTTAACAACAATGGTTGGCATGTTGGTCTCAAGGGCAAAGGGGGTATGTCCAGCAAGGCCCGTAACAATGAAAGCGGGGATAGTGCAGGAGGTAGCAATGCTGCAACTGATAATTCCACTGACAGTAGTGAGGCTGGCAACAAAATCATCGATAGCAAATATAACATTGGTGGTGAAGTGAAATTCGGTGTCAATCGTCTGGATACAATGACATACCATAACGGCCATGTGTCCGGTGGTAACGTCACGCTGACCAGCGGTGGCGATACGTCACTCAAAGGCACCAATGTTACGGCCGATCGCGTGACAGGCAATGTCGGCGGCAACCTCAATGTTGAAAGCCTTAAAGACAGCACGCATAGCCTGAATGTCGGTCTGGATGCTGGCTTGGGTTACAGCAAAACCGTCAAAGGGGACGCTGAAACGACATCTCCTGCACCAGCCGCCGATAGCAACTCCGCAACTGAAACCGCAGCAGCGGATGATGCGAAAGCACCAAGCCTGAAAGACCAACTGACCGCCGCTTTCAAAGGTTACAGCGGTAAACTGAAAGGCAATTACGATACGCTAGACAGAGAAGCCGTTGGTGAGCAGTCAACCCTGACCGGTACTCACGGCATTAATCTGGATGTTGCAGGAAAAACCTATTTAGTCGGCGGTAAAATTGACAGTGCACAAGGGACGGTATCAGTGAATACCCAGCAGATTGGACATCAGTCTGTGACTGGATACGATAAGGGTAGAAATCTCGGTGTTAATCTACCAGATTCCATGGTAGGTCTTGCCGGTGCTGCACAAAAAGATATTTTTTCCGGAAAAATTCCTTTCGTAAAAAATGAGAGCCACGATACAGAAATTCCTACTACCCACAGTGGGATCAAAGGCCATCAATTAGATTAATCAGCATTTATTCGATTGATCCTCAGTACGGTAGCCCATCATGCGGCTACCGTATTTTTATTTCTATATCCTTTATTTATCCTTTCTTACTGCCTATTCAATCGCCCTCTTATCAACAGCGACAGACATGCCCGTATTTGTTGCCTTTTCTGTTTTGCCTGTTACTCTTTTTCCACATACCCATTTAGCGCATAGCGCTAACATAATGAGTACACCAGGCAAAACCAGATTTAAGGGGATGTAATGCCAAGAGATTTTGTTCCATTTATTGCCCATTTGATTCGGGCTGCCCAGCGCTTCAATGATCGGATGGGAAGCCAGTTCGGTGCCGCCATTACTTATTTTTCATTTCTATCTCTCATCCCAATCTTGATGCTCTCTTTTGCCATCGCCGGTTTTGTACTGGCATCCAATCCTGATCTGCTGACAAGGTTGATCAATGGTATTGCTAACAGCATCAGTGACCCGTCGTTGGCTAACACGCTGAAAAACAGTGTTGATACCGCAGTGAATCAAAGAACCACGGTTGGATTGACGGGTCTGGCAATCGCACTCTATTCGGGCGTGAACTGGGTAGGCAACTTACGCGAAGCCATCCTCGCCCAATCCCGTGATGTCTGGGAACGTCATCATGCAGAAAAAGAAAAAATCTACTCTCAGTATATCCGCGATTTTTTCTCCCTATTCGGTCTGCTGTTCGCATTGGTGATAACGCTTTCGCTGACGTCTATCGCCGGATCTGCTCAGGCAATCCTCGTTCATGCCCTTGGATTAGAAGGCATTGAATGGCTGCGCCCTGCATGGACACTGATAGGCATGACGATTTCCATTTCTGCCAATTATTTGCTATTCCTGTGGATATTGTGGATCTTGCCCCGGCATCAACCTGAGCGGAAAGCGCTGTTTCAGGGCACCTTAATGGCCGCTATTGGGTTTGAGATCATTAAATATATTATGACGATCATGCTGCCAAGACTTGCCAGTTCACCTTCTGGCGCCGCCTTCGGCTCGGTCATTGGCTTGATGGCATTTTTCTATTTCTTTGCCCGTCTAACGCTGTTTTGTGCTGCGTGGATCGCCACGGCAGAGAAAACATCATAACAAACCAAAAAAGGAGTCATGTATGCCATTTGTAAACATCAGAATCACCCGCGAAGGCGCGACTGCCGAGCAGAAGAAACAATTGATTGAAGGTGCAACCCAGCTGCTGGTGGATGTACTGGGTAAAAACCCGGCGACGACGTTTGTCATTATTGATGAAGTTGAAACGGATAACTGGGGCATTGGCGGCAAAAGTGTAACTGAAGTCAGAGCTGCGGCGAAAAAATAGCCGATGATTAATGGATAGTTTATCAATACAAAGGGCGGGTTTGATCGCCCTTTTTTAGAGAGTTTTACTCATTTGGTACTGTGTCATGTTTAAACCACAATCGGGGTTTCATGAAGGTAACGCCATAATGCATTTCCCTCTTTAAATTCAATGATGACAACAGACCAACGTGCTTGTTTTATGTCATTCATGCAATGTGTTTCCCTGTATTGACATACCACCGTATCGCCAGTATTAACGAGTGTCTTAATAGAATCGATTTCAATCTTTAAACTGGGTTTATGACCTATATTCTGATGAAACAACTCACTGACCTGAACAAAAAAAGCAGTATGTCCACGGGTTGTAATCATGCTGAATTCAGGGCTGAAGCAAGAAAGCAGATTTTCCAGAGACGCAGCGCCTTTTTGCTGATCATGGGTAAATACGTCTTCTATCCATTGGTGAAGTTCCATGATGCTTTGATGCGCAATTAATTCTCTTGCGTTGTTCATACAGTCTCCCGACTCTTAGCCAGTTGGCGCAATTTTAACAGGGGCAATAAACCTGAAATTGCTGCAATAATAAAGGTGAGATGGTAAGCCGTTGCCGGAGTGGTTTTATGCTGCAATACATTAAAAATCATGGCAAAAATAGTGGCACCAATACTAAAACATATCTGGCGATTGAGATTCCAGATCGTGCTGGCACGGGATAAATCTTCGCCTTCAAAATCCAGCATCGCCGTAGTTTGCGCGGTATTTGCGCCTATCCCCCCACCGATTCCCATCAAAAGGTATGCCATAATCAGAAGAGGCTGATCCTGAGGGGTATTTACAGTAGCGAGTATGGCAATTCCTGCGGCATGTAAAACAAGACCGGTAAAAAACAAACGTACCGACCCCAACTGGTTATATATTCGGCCACAGACTAATATCGCACAGAAGGAACCGGCTGCATAAAAAAGCATCAGCAATCCGGCTTTCTCCGCAGACCAATTCAGTTCTTGTTGTAGATAGAAGATATTGAGCAGGTTCACTCCGGTAAATACACCGGGTACAGCGTAATAGACCCATATTGAAAAACGCATCTGGATGTTGGTCAGAATGTTTAAATCGAGTACCGGATTATTGATGCGGCGGTAATGGCGAACATAAAGTAAAGCAAACAATACTCCTGCGATAACCAATATGTAAGGCACTACTTTAGTGCTTGCTTCAGCATAGAGCGATAAACCAAGCAAAAGAGAAGCCAGCGACAAACTTACCAAAAATAGACCGCTCAAATCAGGTTTAGCGGCCGTTGTTTTTTCCGTTTTAATCCAGAGAAATGCCAACAGCGCTGCGATAAGACTAAAAGGAATATTGCTGAAAAACACCCAATGCCAAGAGAAATGATCTACGATTATCCCCCCCACTCCCGGAGAGACTGCCGGGGCGATTAATGCGACCGCCATGATAATCGTTGAAATCTTTGCTCTTTCATGTTTTTTAAACAGGCTCAAAGTCAGGGCCTGCCCGACAGGAATCAACAATCCTCCTCCGAGACCCTGTACAAAACGGAATAGTGCCAGACTGAGAAAATGCGTCGCCATACCCGCAAAAAACGCGGCTATTGAAAAAATCAACATGGATGCAATCATGATTTGGCGGGTGCCAAACCGACTTGCCAACCAGTTACTTATAGGAATAATGAGAGTTAATCCCAATATGTAACTATTCGCAACCCAGGTTACCGTTGATTCCGAAACTGACAAATTACGTGCGATATCCGGTAAGGCTATAGCTGACATAAAAATGTTGATGCAGTCTATAAAAAAACCAACCAGAAAAATTATTGCAATACGATAACGATAAGTCATTATGCCCTCCACTGCGGAGTTTAGGCTTTCTTGACCCGTTAAGACTATGAATATAAATTGAACATTCCGTTTAGCTGTAATTAACTATGATGAATAACCAATTAAACCGGATTCAAACCTTTATCGCTGTAGTGGATTGTGGATCATTCACACGGGCAGCAGAACGGCTGTTGATCAGCAAAGCAATGACCAGTATCCACGTTAAGCGGCTGGAAGAGTCATTAAACGTACCGTTATTGATTCGTAATTCCAGAGGAATTGCGCTGACGGAAGCAGGTCAGCTTCTTTACAATGAATTTAGTGAAATCTTTATTAATATTCAGTCCAGCTTAGATAATGTGGCTGAACAATATCTTTCACTTTCTGGCACCTTACGTATCACATCAACAATCGAGTTCGGTGATCGGTTTCTTCTTCCTCTGATTGGCGAGTTCTGTAAAATACATCCACAACTTAATATCAGCTATAACGCTGGCTCTGCTCTTAATGACCTTATTTCAGACAGGCTGGATTTAGCCATTAGGTTGGGGGTATTGCGAGATTCTTCTCTTAAAAGCCGTAAAATTGCTGACTATAAAATTTATCTGGTGGCATCACCTGACTGGCTTGAAAAAAATAAACTGGAATCAGTCAATGATCTCAGGGGCGTTGATTGGATTGCCAACAGTAATTTGCAAACACCGACCCACTGGGAATTAAGTCACCTCACCTTACCGTCAATTGATATACGTGCTAAAGCCAGATTCAACACCAACTCTTCGACATCAATAAAAACAATGACTATTGCAGGGTTTGGTGTGGCTGTCTTACCGGAATGGATGATAGAAACCGAGCTGAAATCAGGCAATCTAGTACGACTGTTTCCTGAGTATTCACTGCCAAAACAGCCTGTAACAATCGTATTCCCGAATGGACACAAGATTCAGCGTAAATGCAGAATGTTTATTGATTATCTGGTAGAAAAGATCAAGTTATGATGTTTAGATTGCTATCAATTCAGGAAGAATGATCATGAAGATCTAATAATGGAAAATAAACCCCGTTATTTTAAACGAGGTTTGGCCGCAAACTAAGAGTAAACTCGCCCTCTGATTTTTCGGCTAACTTTCCCAAGGATTAATCACGTCTACGTCAGCCGCCTTGAACGGACTGACATCTCGCGTCGCAACCATCATGCCATTCGCAATAGCGGTTGCAGCGATATATCCATCAGCCTTGCTAATTGCCAAACCTAGGGTTCGGGCTTTTGCCATCAGCTCACCATAAGACTGTGACGCTAACATATCGAATGGTAGTAGACGTCCAGCAAATAAAGGCAGAACCCGACTTTCTAAACTCTTCTGCAAATTATCTCGTCGTTTCCCTGGAGGAAGTGAAGCCATACCAAAGCGCAACTCTGCTAAAGTTATTGTCGACAAATATAGGGTTTCAATCGGTTGAGAGTCGAGCCATTCAATGACATGGGGTTCAGAAACTTGGCGCAGTGTCTCCGAAATTACGTTGGTATCCAGTACAATCATTAATCAAAACTCACTGGTTTAGCCGGCGTTTTGTCACGCACCTGCTCGATAGCAGTAAATTCTTCATCGGACAATTTAGCCTGGCGACCAATCTCAGCCAGCATCGAACCCAATTTGATCCGGCCATCAGCCTTTACTGATTCTTCCAGAATGGCACGTACTTCAGCTTCAGTGCTGCGGCCGTGCAGGGTAGCACGCATCCGTAAAGCTCGATGCACTTCATCCGGAATATTCCTGACAGTCATCATTGCCATATTTCATTACCTCATATTGCATTGAGTGAATTCATTATATGCAAATGAAATCAGTATCACAAGGTCAAATAACAACCAAACTGTTGTAAAAACCTGAGGCTACTCCGCCCCTTTTTTGACATCAGCAGCTGGCTTGGTATCAATGGCTGGCGTTTCCGGCACGGGACCCGGCCGCATAATCTGGTTAAAACTGTTTCTAAGCTGATTCACATTAACGGCCGTTTCATCTTTTGGCTGCACCAGAATAAAGGAGATATCCTGAGACAACATCTCTTTCAGTTTTTTGTTCAAAAGCGGTGGTGTCAGAGAAGATAAAAACGTCTGCCTTAAGCGCTGGAATTGCTCCGGTGCAATATCTATCACATTATTCTGCTGTGAAATTAATCGCTGGTTAATCAATAGATCGGTATTTGTGCGGGCATAGACCGCAAAGAGCTGTTGCAGTTGAAGCCGTTTCTGAGCATACAATTCATCAAATTGCTCTTGTGGCAGACCATTTTCACGCAATGATGCCAGTTCAGAAGCCAGATAAAGTGTCGATTCTGTCAGCTTGTCCGAAGAAGTATCCATATTCAAGAAACAATTTGCCCGCTGGTACAATATGCGACAATCCAGATCTAACTTCATACCAACCTGCTTTTCTTCCCGCCCCAGTTGCAGGTAGCGATAAAGCGCTTCACGAGCCAAATCGTTTAGCCAATATTGAAACAGGGTCTGCGAATCGTTAATCGGTTGCCAGTTCAGGTTCCAGACTAAAGACAGCCGATCTTGTTGAGCTTTATCACTGACTACGCCAAGTGTTTCTGATTTCAGCGGCAACAACGTCGCAACGGCTACCGGAGTCTGCCGTTTTCCTTTCAATGGCGAAAACGCCTGATTAATGCGCTCTGACAGGATCCGGCTGTCAACATGACCAGCAACATACAGCGTCATCGCATCTGGCGTGTACCATTGCCGATAAAATGCTTCAACTTTTTTGACATCCACAGGCACTGATACGCTCGCACCCGGATCATGATCGAGCAATGTCGAGCCTTGCAGCCGCATCCGCCACACAGGATCTTGTATATCTGCGGGTAAAGTCGCGACGGAATGATCGGTCGCTTTCATGGCCTGTGCCAAAGTCTCCGGCGTAAAAACCGCGCCACCCGCAATATCCGACAGCCATACCAGCGCATCTTTCAGTAAATCAGGGCGGTTATTCGGCAGGCTGAGGCTATAGAGCGTGAAATCATATGAAACAATGGCAGGAGGAAGGGGATTTTTGCTATCAATCGCGTTGCGCCACAGATTTTCCAGTTTTTGCGATGACAAATCTTTGCTGCTGAACAATACGACTTTGGGAATAAGGTAGGTGTAGCCTTGTTGTTGCGTTTTCTCTGCCAATGAACCGGTTTTCACGATTAAACGCAATTGTATCCTGTCATTGGGCCGTTGTGGAGTTTGCAGGGCTTGCCAACTGAACCCATTTTCGAGTTTACCTTGTTGCCAAGCCGGATCAGGCTGTAAGGTCTCTGCCTGTGCTAAGTAAGACGTAGCCAGAATGGCGCCACCAATAAGATACCCGATTTTCTTGCCCTGCATTCTCACTTACCCCTACCTATTCAGTTTTATCCTTGTTATCCCTGGCTTCACCTGCCACGGTTTAACTATTCATGCCAAACCATTAATGCCCAGATAGATTATCTCTACTAATCAACAAGGCTTCATTTTAATCGCAGTTTCTGCTTATCAATCTGACGATTATAGCCTTTAACCAGCAGCCCCAATTCATCATCCTGATGATTTTTGGGACAAGGTATGGGCGCAGTCGGCTGTTCTTCATTCAATGCACGCGCAACATCGCGCAGTGGATGGATGATAATGCGATTCACGCACCAGCTTATCGCCACCGTAAGAATAAGTGCGAGTAGTAAATAGGTGGTCAACATTAATGCAAGTGTATTCAAGGCAAATCGGTACACTCGGTTAGAATCGACCTGCAAGATCAGGTATCCCTGTGACGCTTCGGTTTGCGGGGTAATACCATAAATATGCAAAGGGATCTGTACCTCAACGGGAATACCAAAAACCTGCTTTGCCAATTCGGGTATAGGGCGATAAGTCGCGAAATCCAAGCTCATCACCCGAGCATTATCCGGTGATACCACATCAGCCCGCCCCAGAATGCCTGATGTCTTTAACCCAATCAACAGCGTTTTCGCTTTATTGAGATCTGAATTCAGCAGCGCTTCTGCCAGAGGAACTTGAATCTGTGCAGCCGCATTATTGAGTTGACTGATATAATCATCTTTCCGCTGCTGTAACAGGTGTGATAACTGGATAGTAATGAAAATGGCAATAGTTATCAAAGCGACTCCTGTCACTGCGGCCATTTGTTTAATAGTTAATGAACGTTTGACACGCAATTTCATCTTATCCAAACCAATACCTGCAAAAAATACGGGCTATCACACCTTAATAATGTGACTGAGTATACTTGATTTTTCTGGCGGTCGTCTTATTTTGATGAGTTCAAAACAGAAGAATGACCGCAACATAACGTTTATATTTAATAACGTTTGCATTATCCATATCATATCCACGTTATATCACGGTCAAAGACGATTATCTGGCTGAATTTTCGTCCTGTTCAATGGCAAAACAGGCGACCAATTGCTCGTCATATTGCCTTAGCTTAGGCTGGAATTGCGTACAGTGACCAAATGCGCGACGGCAACGGGCGGCAAAGGCGCAACCCGAAGGCGGATTCATCGGGCTTGGCAATTCCCCTGTCAGTTTGATGCGCTCACGACGCAGTGCCGGATTCAGGCGAGGTGTCGCAGACAGCAGCGCCTGTGTATAAGGGTGGCGAGGATTATTGAAAATCTGGTCTTTACTGCCTTTTTCAACACAACGCCCCAAATACATCACCATGACTTCATCAGCGATATGTTCAACCACCGAGAGATCATGAGAAATAAACACGTAAGACAGTCCCAGCTCCTGCTGTAAATCCATCATCAGGTTCAAGACCTGCGCCCGCACCGAAACATCCAGCGCAGAAACCGGTTCATCGGCAATCAACACATCTGGATTTAACATCAATCCCCGGGCGATGGCAATGCGCTGACGCTGGCCGCCGGAGAACATGTGCGGATAACGCTGATAATATTCAGGTTTTAATCCCACTTTTTCCATCATCTGCAACACTTGTTCCTTGCGTTCCGCTGCGGTGAGCGACGTGTTGATCAGCAACGGTTCTTCCAGTATCTGCCCCACTTTTTTGCGCGGGTTCAAAGAGGCATAAGGGTTTTGGAAGACGATCTGGATTTTCTGGCGCCGCAGTTTTTCTGCCTGTTTATCTGGCACCAATAAATCCTGTCCCTGATAATAAAGCTCACCCTCCGTCGGTTTTTCAATCATGGTCAGCAGGCGGCCAAGTGTGGATTTGCCACAGCCAGATTCCCCTACCACCGCCAGTGTCTTGCCTTTTTCCAGCTCAAATGAAACACCATCCAGCGCTTTAACCATACGCTCAGGCGCAAACATCCCTGTCTTCACCGGATAATATTTCTTTAACTCGGTGGCTTTGAGTAAAGGGACAGTGGCCTTTTCCTGTTCACGCCTGTTTTGATTACGAATGTTTTGCTCACTCATACTGTCGGCCTCCCCTCATCATCCAGCGGCATATGACATTTAACCTGACTTTCCCCAACCGTTTTCAATGCTGGCTCTACCTGACGGCAATGTTCATTCGCATAGGGACAGCGGGGGTTGAGCAGGCACCCTGTCGGACGATCATATTTGCCCGGAACCACGCCGGGCAACGACGCTAGACGGGATTTATCCGTCGAAAATTCCGGCAGCGCCCGTAATAATGCCTGTGTATAAGGATGACGGGGCGCACGGAAGATTTCAGTTGCCTTGCCCGCTTCCACTACCTGCCCGCCATACATCACGATGATATGATGAGCCGCTTCTGCCACTAACGCTAAGTCATGCGTGATCAAGACCAGCGCCATGTTTTCCTGCTGTTGCAACTCCAGCAGCAATTCGATGATTTGTGCCTGAATGGTCACATCCAGTGCCGTCGTAGGTTCATCGGCAATCAGCAGCTTAGGACGACAGGCAATCGCCATAGCGATCATGACGCGCTGACTCATCCCACCAGACAATTGGTGTGGATAGACATCCAGACGGGATGCCGGATCAGGAATACCCACCAACGTCAACAAATCAACCGCCCGCTGGTAACGGGTTTTGCGGCTACCCCCCTGATGTACTTTAAGCGCTTCTATAATCTGAAATCCCACGGTATAGCACGGGTTTAAGCTGGTCATCGGATCTTGGAAGATCATGGCCACTTCCGCACCGACCAACTGGCGACGCTCTTTCTCAGAAATTTTTGTCAGATCACGGCCATCGAATTCCAGTTTTTCTGCCATGACCCTGCCCGGATAATCAACCAGCCCCATAATTGCCAGTGAACTGACAGACTTACCTGAGCCGGATTCTCCAACAACCCCGACAACCTGTCCCTGCTCAACACTGTAGCTGATACGGTCAACGGCGCGGAATGGCGCATCTTCTTCACCGAAGTGCACCGATAATTGATCTACATTCAACAATGCCATTTCAATACCCCTACTGCTTGAGCTTAGGATCGAGTGCGTCACGCAGCCCATCCCCCATCAGGTTAAATGCCAATACGGTCAGCAGGATAGCCAGCCCCGGAAAGGTCACTACCCACCACGCGCTCTGGGCAAACTGCAAGACATCAGCCAGCATGGTTCCCCATTCTGGTGTGGGTGGCTGCGCCCCCATGCCCAAAAACCCCAAGGCAGCCATGTCGAGAATGGCATTTGAAAAACCCAATGATGCCTGCACAATCAAGGGAGCAAGACAGTTTGGCAGGATATTGATGAACATCTGACGTATGGCTCCTGCACCAGCCACTTGTGAAGCCATTACATAATCTCGGTTCACTTCAACCAGTACCGCCGCCCTTGTCAGACGAATATAGTGAGGCAAGGCGACGAAAGTCAGCGCCAGTGAAGCATTGACAATCGACGGACCAAAAATGGCAACCAGCACCAATGCCAATAGTAAGCTTGGCAATGCCAGCATGATATCGACAATACG
Source organism: Xenorhabdus aichiensis (assembly GCF_028598775.1). Lineage (NCBI taxonomy): Bacteria > Pseudomonadati > Pseudomonadota > Gammaproteobacteria > Enterobacterales > Morganellaceae > Xenorhabdus > Xenorhabdus aichiensis. Next base: position 129,549 of record NZ_JAQRFO010000004.1, on the reverse strand, counting down.
CATGATGATCGTATCGACAAGACCGCCGAAATAACCTGCCAAAACACCCAGTATGATGCCCATCACCAGCGACATCACCACGACCAGGCAGCCAACCAGTAAAGAGAGGCGTGCGCCATACATCAGACGGGACAAAATATCGCGCCCCACATCATCAGTACCGAGGATAAACTGCCAGCTTCCTCCGTCCTGCCATACCGGGGGAAACAGCAGGGAGTCACGGAACTGTTCTGCCGGGCCGTGCGGTGCCAACACACCTGCCAATAAAGCCACCAGCAACATCAATACGATATAGACAAGCCCGACTACCGCACCTTTGTTACGTTTAAAGTAATGCCAGAATTCCCGCATCGGTGTCATCAATTTCGGCACATCAGATACCGCTGGCTCAGTTGTTTGAGTCATCATGTGCTCCTTATTTCTTATGACGGATACGTGGGTTGACGACGCCATACAGCAAATCAACCACAAGGTTGACCAAAATAATCATGGTCGCCACTAGCAATACTCCCCCCTGCACCACCGGATAATCACGACGCTGAAGAGCATCGATCAACCAGCGTCCCAGCCCCGGCCATGAAAAAATGGTTTCTGTCAGAATGGCACCTGCCAGCATGATCCCCACTTGCAGGCCGATGACAGTGACGACTGGCAGCAAAGCATTACGCAGGGCATGGACAATAATGACACGCATACGGCTCAAGCCTTTTGCGCGGGCGGTACGGATATAGTCTTCCCCCAACACTTCCAGCATCGCGGAACGGGTCATGCGCACAATCACAGCCAGTGGGATCGTCCCTAGCACAACCGCAGGCAGGATCATATGCATTACAGCATCGATAAAATTGCCCTCTTCACCCCAGAACAGAGTATCAATCAGCATGAATCCCGTCAGCGGGTAACTATCATCAAGAAATACGCTGTCGCTTATTCGGCCGGAAACAGGAGTCAAATTCCATTGAACGGATACCAGCATGATGAGCATGATCCCCCACCAAAAAATCGGCATGGAATAGCCCGTCAGTGATATCCCGACAGCCGTATGATCAAAAACAGATCCACGCTTGACCGCTGCCAGTACACCAACCGGGATACCAACAGAGATCGCAAGTAACATGGCGCAGCCCCCTAACTCTAATGTCGCTTTGAATCGGGGCACAAACTCGTCCCACACAGGAATGCGGCTTTTCAGGGAGATCCCCAAATCACCATGAAATATACCATTAATATAATGAAGATATTGCTCCCAGAGAGGTTTATCCAACCCCATAGCAGCCATCAATTCGGCATGACGCTCAGCAGAAATACCGCGTTCTCCCGCCATAATCAGCACCGGATCGCCAGGGATCATGTGCACAAAAGCGAAAGTCAGCAGTGTAATACCAATAAACGTGGGGATTACCATTCCCAAACGTCGGAGGATAAATTGCAGCATATCCTGGGTTCTCTTTTTAATTACCAGTTACAGCTCTCAGGCTGCTTGGTGTCATACAAGGGTCAATTTGCCTGTCAGAGAAGCGAAACCATCCCCACAGAAAAATCTGGGGGATGGTTAATCACAACAAATCAAGAGCAGAATTAGTCGAGAGTCACGTTGTAAAAATGATGTTTACTAAAAGAATCGACCACATAACCCTTTACTTCTTTACGAATGGGTTCATAAACCGTGGAATGAGCAATGATCAATGCGGGTACTTGCTCATGCATCACAACTTGTGCCTGTTTATAAAGTTCCATGCGTTTAGCCATGTCCGCGGTTTCACGAGCTGGCTGGATAATGTCCTCAAATGGCTTGTAACACCATTTTGAATAGTTGGAACCTTTCTCTTTGGCCGCACAGCTAAACAGAGTGCCGAAGAAGTTATCGGGATCACCATTATCCCCCGTCCATCCAAAGAGGACGGTCATCGGTTCTCCATCTTTGGCACGCTTCAGGTATTCACCCCATTCATAGCTGACAATTTTGGCCTTCACGCCAATTTTCGCCCAATCTGCCTGAATCATCTCCGCCATACGGCGCGCATTCGGGTTATACGGACGTTGTACTGGCATTGCCCACAGATCGGTTTCAAAGCCATTCGGGAGGCCAGCTTCTTTCAGCAATTCCTTCGCTTTGGCAGGATCATAGGCATAATCCTTGATGTCATCGTTATAGCTCCATATAGTTGGCGGGATCAGGTTTTTCGCTTTCTGCCCAGCCCCCTGATAGACCGCGTTGATAATCGCATCTTTGTTCACCGCCATCGCCAGCGCCTGGCGAACCTTAAGGTTATCCATCGGTTTTTTATCGACGTTGAAAGAGAGATAGCCCACATTCAGACCTGCCTGCTCTTTCAGGACGATATCCTTGTCCTGCTTCATGCGGGAAAGATCAGCAGGGTTTGGATACGGCATGACCTGACATTCGTTTTTTTGCAATTTTGCATAACGTACAGAGGCATCAGGCGTAATGGAGAACACCAAGCGATCAATTTTCGCCGGGCCTTCCCAGTAATCCTTGAAGGCTTTATAGAGAATGCGGGAGTCTTTCTGGTATTGCTGCAATTGGAACGGGCCTGTGCCAATCGGATTCAGGTCAACTTTCTCCGGTGTACCCGCCTTCATCATCACATCAGCGTACTCATTAGACAGAATCGAAGCAAAATCCATCGCAAGGTCGGCAATGAAAGGCGCTTCAGAGCGGGATAACACAAAACGGACGGTGTAATCATCCACTTTTTCTATTTTGCTGATGATGTTATCCAGATCCATGCCAATAAAGTATTCGTAGCTACCACCTGAAACGCTGTGGTACGGATGTTTTTTATCCTTCTGGCGCATAAAAGTAAAGATCACGTCATCGGCGGTGAAATCACGGGTCGGTTTGAATGCCTTACTACTTTGCCATTTCACACCTTTACGTAAATGGAATGTATAGGTTTTGCCATCATCGCTGACCTCCCAGCGTTCAGACAAACTTGGAATAATTTCTGTCGTGCCTAATTTGAAATCCACTAGACGGTTATAAATTGGTACAGAACTGGCATCATAAGTTGTGCCGGAAGTGAATAACTGTGGATTGAAGCCTTCTGGAGAACCCTCAGAGCAATAAACCAGTGTCTTTGCCTGAACACTTGCTGTCACTGCTAACGCAACAAGGCCAATGCCCAGTTTCAGTAAACTGAACTTTTTCTTACTGGAGATTGTCATTACTTAAACTCCGTTTGTGATGTTTATTGTGTCTTGGCCAAGCCCAGCGTTTCCACCTAAATGATGCCGTCTCGACCAGCTTTATTGTTGTTCGTTTATCAATTAACCAATTGTTATGCCTGACGTCAACATAATCACATATAACACTAGCAACATTAGAAAAACATAAAATCAAAAAATAATTAACACTTACGGTGTAAAAATATGACAATCGGCACATCAAACAGATAAAATCACTAAAAATAGTGGATATATAAAGAATTAATTTCTATTGGTGATAATTTGAAATTTGTGACTGAATACTTAAAAAATGAACAATCCGCCTTATAAAAAAGGCGGGGCAATATAAGATGCGGGTACGGGTAGAAAAGAAGAAATGTTTTAAATTTAGCCAATTAGTACAAAAATAATCGTGTTATTCATTAAAGCAATACTTTATTGAGTAAAGTTAATTTATGAATAAAGAGAAAAATAATGAATTATCGAATCGGGGAGATTCAGAGATGAAATCCAGATAGATGAACAATTTTATCAAACCGACCGTGATATAACGTCGATGTTTAATGAATAGAGATCAAGGAGTGAGTTAACGCCGAGTTTTTATTTAGCACATACGAAAAAACCCTGCTCAAAGAGCAGGGTTTCTGAATGCTGGTCGGCGAGAGAGGATTCGAACCTCCGACCCACTGGTCCCAAACCAGTTGCGCTACCAAGCTGCGCTACTCGCCGAAAACGAAGCGCATCTTACTGCCAGTGCTGCAAACCGTCAATATCTTTTTAAAGATAAGTGGTTATTTGATGATAAACCAACCAGAACACGTACCATGAAGCATCATCAGTGACACTTAATGGCGATAAAAAACATCGAGACAGGCAGAAAAAAGCCTCGCCACAACAGGCGAGGCTTCTAATCAAACAATGCAGCAATATTTACTGGAGCAATGAAATATCTGCCACGCGCAAAAACAACTCGCGCAGTTCACTCAACAGTGTCAGGCGATTAATTCTGACTTGTTGATCTTCATCCATCACCATCACATTGTCGAAGAACGCATCCACCACTTCACGCAGAGAAGCCAGTTCAACCAGCGCGTCCTGATAGTTGCCTTCCGCAAACAGAGGAGCCAGCTTATCTTTCAACACCACAAGATGTGTTGCCAGTTGGATCTCTTCCGCGGCTTTCAATACAGAAGCAAGAACACCGTCATTCAGCTTCTCTTCTGACTTCGCCAGAATGTTGGAAACGCGCTTATTAGCGGCTGCCAGTGAAACCGCTTCATCCAGTGTGCGGAAATGCGTTACCGCTTTCATTCGGGCATCAAAATCTGCCGGTTGAGTCGGACGACGCGCCAGCACTGCCTGAATAGCATCAACGCTGTAACCCTGCTCCTGATACCAAGTGCGGAAACGGCCGAGCATAAACTCGACCACATCATTCACCACGTTCTCATTGGTCAGTTTGTCACCGTACAAACGCACAGCTTCTTCTGCCAAGGTCTGGAGATCAAGCGGCAGTTTTTTCTCAACGATAATCCGCAGAACACCCAGTGCCGCACGGCGCAGCGCAAACGGGTCTTTATCCCCTTTCGGATGTTGGCCAATACCGAAAATACCGGCAAGGGTATCCATTTTATCGGCAATCGCCACAGCACAGGAAACACCCGTGGATGGCAATTCATCGCCAGAGAAGCGCGGCTGATACTGTTCATTCAGTGCCAATGCCACATCTTCCGCTTCACCATCATGGCGAGCGTAGTGCATTCCCATTACGCCCTGAGTGTCCGTGAACTCAAATACCATGTTGGTCATCAGGTCACACTTGGACAGCAGTCCCGCGCGGGCCGCATGAGTGACATCTGCACCGATTTTTTCAGCAATCCAGCCAGCCAGAGCCTGAATACGATCCGTTTTGTCACGCAGTGTACCCAACTGCTTCTGGAACAGTACCGTTTCCAGACGCAACAGATTATCTTCCAAACGCTGTTTGCGGTCAGTCTTAAAGAAGAATTCCGCATCTGCCAGCCGTGGGCGCACCACTTTTTCGTTACCCGAAATGATCTGCTGTGGATCAGACGATTCAATATTGGCAACAAAAATAAAGTTCGCCATCAACTTGCCGGATTTATCGTAAACCGGGAAATATTTCTGATCGCCTTTCATGGTGTAAACCAGCGCTTCGGCAGGCACTTCAAGGAATTTCTCTTCGAATTTCGCTGTCAGAACCACTGGCCATTCCACCAGAGAAGTCACTTCTTCCAGCAGGCTGTCTGTCAGATCTGCCACACCGCCAAGCTGCATCGCTGCCTGTTCTGCATCACGCTTGATCAACGCTTTACGTGCATAGTAATCCGCAATGACACGGCCACGTTCCTGCAAAATCGCCGGATACTGCTCTGCATTATTAATTGCAAACTCCGCCTCGCCCATAAAGCGATGACCACGGATAATGCGATTAGATTTGATGCCCAGAATTTCACCGTCAATCACATCACTGCCCAGCAGCATCGTGACCGTATGCACAGGACGGACAAACTGAGTTTCTTTATCGCCCCAGCGCATTAGTTTAGGGATAGGCAGCTTGCCCAGCGAACTGCTCACCATATCCGCCAGCAGTTCTTTCGCTTCACGGCCTTTAACCTGCGCACGATAAAGCAACCATTCGCCTTTATCCGTTACCATGCGCTCGGCTTGATCAACCGTGATACCACAGCCACGCGCCCAGCCCTCCGCGGCTTTGGTTGGCTTGCCTTCTGCATCAAATGCCTGAGCAATAGCCGGGCCACGTTTTTCCACTTCACAATCAGCCTGTGCTACAGCCAGATTTGCCACTTTCAGTGCCAGACGACGAGGGGCTGCAAACCAGCTAATTTCACCATGACCCAGATTGGCGTTTTTCAGTTCTGCTTCAAAATTGGCCGCAAAGGATTCAGCCAGCGAACGCAGCGCCTTTGGTGGCAATTCTTCTGTGCCGATTTCCACAAGGAAAGTCTGTTGAATCATGATGGCCTCTCAATTCTTCTTACACATAGGGAAGCCAAGCGCCTCGCGGGAGGCATAATATGCTTCAGCAACCGATTTGGTCAGGGTACGGATACGCAGAATATAGCGCTGACGTTCAGTCACGGAGATCGCTTTACGAGCATCCAGCAAGTTGAAGGTATGGCCGGCTTTCAAAATACGCTCATAAGCTGGCAGTGGCAGTGGTGCTTCCAGCGCCAACAGTTCCTGTGCTTCTTTTTCATACTGTTCAAAACAGGTGAACAGGAAATCCACATCAGCGTGTTCGAAATTATAGGTAGACTGTTCAACTTCATTCTGGTGATAAATATCGCCATAAGTCGTTTTACCCAGTGGGCCATCGCTCCACACCAGATCGTAAACGCTGTCCACGCCCTGAATATACATCGCGAGACGTTCCAGACCGTAAGTGACTTCACCAGTAACTGGTTTGCACTCAAGACCACCGACTTGCTGGAAGTAAGTGAACTGAGTCACTTCCATACCATTCAGCCAAACTTCCCAACCCAGCCCCCATGCGCCCAGCGTTGGGTTTTCCCAGTTGTCTTCAACAAAACGGATATCGTGGATGGTAGGATCGAGCCCCAACGCTTTCAACGAACCGAGATAAAGCTCCTGAATATTGTCTGGAGATGGCTTGATGATGACCTGAAACTGGTAATAGTGCTGAAGGCGATTCGGGTTTTCGCCGTAACGACCGTCAGTTGGACGACGGGAAGGTTGCACATAAGCTGCCGCAATGGGTTCTGGCCCTAAAGCGCGCAGGCAGGTCATAGGGTGAGAAGTTCCTGCGCCGACTTCCATATCCAGTGGTTGGACAATGGTGCAGCCTTGACGCGCCCAGTAATCCTGCAATGTCAGGATGAGCCCCTGAAAGGTTTTGGTATCAAACTTTTGCATGTTGAATCCACACGCGATACATCACGCGATACATATGAATTTAAACGAAAGCGGTCAGTATACCCTTTGACCGTAAGATATACAGCACTGATCACCCGCCAATTTTGCCGCAGTATAAAAAAATCTTATTCGAGCCTCTTTACTTGTATATTTATACAGTTAATATAAGTTTAATTATTCACCATCGCCTGTGGGAGTAAAGATATGGAATTCATCAACAAGGAAAGTATTCGCTGTGGTTGGGTCACCGCCGATCCAGATTATCTTGCCTATCACGATAATGAGTGGGGCAAGCCATTGAAGGATAGCCAGCAGCTCTTTGAACTGCTCTGCCTTGAAGGGCAGCAAGCAGGGTTATCATGGCTGACAATCCTAAAAAAACGGCAGGGCTACCGGAAATGCTTCCATCAATTTGATCCGGTCAAAATCGCCGGCATGGATGAAAATAATGTCGAACAACTGATCAAAGATCCGGCTATTGTGCGCAATCGAGCCAAAATCAATGCCATTATCCACAATGCCCGTATTTACCTGCAAATGGCCGATCAAGGAGAGGATTTCAGTTCATTTATCTGGCGTTTTGTTGATGATTCCCCACTCATTAATCACTGGGAATCCCTGACTGACGTTCCTGTCAGAACCCCCATTTCTGATGACCTGTCAAATGCACTGAAAAAAAGGGGCTTCAAATTTATTGGCAGCACAACCTGCTATGCGTTTATGCAAGCGGCGGGTTTAGTCAATGATCACCTCATAAGCTGCCTGTGTCGAAAAATTGAAATCAGTGCATAAAGATAGGTGATAAATTCACTTTAAAATATAAAGCTGGAGAAATTCAAAAGACCCAGTTTTTAAATTCAATGAATAATCATATTGTAATATATAACAACACAGAGAACAGACTCTACCCCATTGCGCCCCAATAAGGGGCGGGGTATGGTGTCCCCTTCTCCTATAAAACAACAGACGCAAACGCCGTTATGAAATTTTCTCAATTCGGAAACAAATTCACACAAGATTCTGGAATTACCCGCCTGATGAATGATCTCAACCAAGGCCTGAGAACACCTGGCGCCATCATGCTAGGTGGTGGCAATCCTGCCCATATTCCTGAAATGGATGATTATTTCCAGCAGATATTGGCTGATCTGGTGTCAAGCGGCCAGTTGGCCGAAACTCTGTGCAACTATGATGGGCCACAAGGGAAAAATACGCTGATAGCGGCACTGGCCCAAGAGTTACAGGAAAAACTCGGTTGGGAGATCCATCCACAAAATATCGCATTGACCAACGGCAGCCAAAGCGCCTTTTTCTACCTGTTCAATCTACTGGCTGGCCGCAGTGAGGATGGCTCGATGAAACGAGTTTTATTCCCTCTTGCACCTGAATACATCGGCTATTCCGATTCTGGTCTGGATGAAGGGCTGTTTGTCGCCAATAAACCGAATATTGAGTTGCTGCCCAATGGCCAATTCAAGTATCGGGTCGATTTCGATCACCTGAATATTTCCGAAGATATCAGCCTGATTTGCGTCTCCCGTCCAACCAACCCTACCGGCAATGTCATTACTGACGAAGAGTTGCTGCGCTTAGATGGGCTAGCTCAACAACATCAGATCCCGCTGTTAATCGACAATGCCTATGGTGTACCGTTCCCCGGTATTATCTTCAATGACGCGACGCCACTGTGGAATCCCAATATTATCCTGTGCATGAGCCTGTCCAAACTTGGCCTGCCGGGTTCCCGCTGCGGGATTATCATCGCTAATGAGAAAATCATCAGTGCCGTCAGTAATATGAATGGTGTTATTAGCCTCGCACCGGGCGGTGTAGGTCCCGCTATCGCGTTGGAAATGATCAGACGCAATGATCTATTCCGCCTATCTCAAAATGTCATCCAGCCATTTTATAAAACGCGGGTGGACAACGTGATTGAGATCATTCGTCGCCATATGTCAGAAGATCGCTGCCTTATCCATAAGCCGGAAGGTGCAATATTCCTCTGGCTCTGGTTCAAAAACCTGCCAATCACCACGGAAGTGCTTTATCAGCGCTTGAAGAAACGGAAAGTATTAATGGTGCCGGGTCATTTCTTCTTCCCAGGTCTGGAACACAACTGGCCTCATGCTCATCAATGTATGCGCATGAACTATGTACCTGATTTGGAAAAGATCGAAGAAGGCATTCGCATTCTGTCGGAAGAGATTGAGATCGCGCATAGAGAAGCGACTCGCTGATTTGGGCACAAAAAAAGCTCCCTCATTTAGGGGGAGGGAGCAAGATGATAACGAGGACTTTTACCTGTGAACAGGACAGTAGTTATTAGAATCCAAAAAGAATTCTTCACACACAATTAGGAAAGGAAAACAATCCCTGTTTATACTCTTTCCCTGAACTGAGTCTATTTAATCAGAAAAACCCGAATCTAATAACTTGAATAAGAAGGATTTTTTTGCCTTAAATTGCCTTTACTATGTGAAATTGAGATGATTGAGCCATATTGTGTGATCTAAAGCACATTTAATGAATCAAGAAAATCTCCTTAATTATTCAAAATCATTTTTAAACATCACATCGTCCAGAAAATAATCACCAATATTTGAGGTGGCATAATCCTCAAAAACATCACCAGTGGATAAACCGTCGCATACGATTTGGAAAAGACTTTACTTGTTTAATAAAAAATTGGTTTAGCCAAACATTCATTAAATATAAATAAATAGTTTAAATCGATATTAAATTGAATAATTTATTCGTATTGTTAATAAATTATTCAATAATTTGCCTTTATGTTTACATTTAAACAAACATAAAAGTGGAATTTAAATTTCCGTCACAAAAAATCGTTAAATTTAACGATAAATGCTATAGCAAACTGAGTATTACCTGACTATAGTGAATAATATGCAAGGTTTATTTTCATGCTTTGGAAAAAGCAATGTTAAAGCGCACATAAAGCATCTGAGCATCGGCAAATTAACTCACTGAGATCATGGAAACGATGAAAAACCATAAAGTGCTTCTATTATTGTGTACCACACTGGGATGGTCACTTGTCACTGGCTGCTCCAGCATAATGACCCACAGCGGGCCTTATCAAGGTTATTACTCTGGAGCAAAAGCCAGCATTGGCATGCTGAAAGATGACAGTACCGGGTGGGTCATGAAACCTTTGCTCGCCGTGGATCTCCCATTCTCTGCCTTTCTGGATACGCTCCTGTTTCCCTATGATTATACCCGTTCCAGCAAAGACCAAGCTGAACACTCACCTAAGCATCGCCTTGAAAAACTGGAGCAACGCTCAACTGCCACAGCAACAGCCCCAGAAAATACGCACAGTGAAACATAATTATTCCCCCACACCAGCAGCCGTATTGTGAGTTATAACAGGTATTTTATCGGATATCGTCACTCACCAACGATGCCAGTTTCGACAATCAAAACTTGCCGATAACCATCAATATCACGCATGAAGGCAACATATCGGTCATCCGGTGATATCACAATCGCATCCGCAGAAGGTGCATCATCAGTACGTGCTGTCAGCCGATGCATTTCGCCATTTTGGCTATTACAGAGCATAATACTATTGTCACAAACAAAGGCGATGAACCGACCACCACTGTCCCAGTTAAATGCCGACTGTATGTGATATGCACTGTGAGTCAGTTGCATTGGCGCTCCACCATTTGGCGAGATGTACCATAACTGAACGATACCCGCTTCGTCTTTCATCAAAAATCCGATTTTGCTGCCATCTGGTGATGTTCTCAGCCAGTGTCGGGGAACATTTACCACTCCCGGCCAGCGATTTTGATGGGTAAAAGTTAAACGACGCTGTTTCACACCTGCTGGTGGTGCTGGCAGTGTTGTTTCTGTTCCTGCCAAAGGCTGTTTGCTCTCAATGGCATAATCTTCATTGTTCTCCGGTAAATCAACGAGATAAATTTCTGGTATCTTTTCGCCATTCTCAGCGCGGGTATCACCAATAAAAGCCAGCGCCCAACGCTGCCATTGACCATTTTCTTTGAGATATCCCTGTTGCCCAATCCAGCCTTCTTCATAAGCCCGATTGATCTCATCACTGCCAGAACGGGGCTGCGCTGTCGTGCGGCTGACAACAACCGAAAAATAACTACCATCATATTCTCTGGGATGTTTTTTCGGTGGAATGACTGCTCTCAGAGGAATAGCCACGGCAACATTGCGCAAATCAAGCGCCGGATCTCGTTCATGCATCACATGGTCGTTATAAGTAAAACTCAAACGGTTACCATCAGGGCTGAAAACGTGAACATGCGTACCACCACGCAGAGCACCGGATGTATAAGGGGGAGTGATATCCAGCGCATCAATGTTGATAGCTCTATTTGGCTGGGTATCAGAGACAATCACGCCTCGGCGATGATGAAAATCATACTGCCACTGTGTATCTGGCTTTTCTGGACCGTGGATGAACGCATAGCGAACAGGCTCCTGTGGATTTATCGTCACTACACCAACGTGCGCTCCATCCTGCGCCTGATAAATCACTTCTACCTGCCCACTGCCGACATGAATTTTTTCTATCGTGAGACCCGTAAAAGACGCACCACTGGGGCGAACGTCGTATACCAGCCATTGGCTATCAGGAGTCCAGATATTTATATTAGTTATCTGATGGCTACGGCTGTCGAATGTAATCTGGCGTTCCTTAAAGACCATTTTTCTACCTTATTTTGCGGAGTTTCGCATAATAAAAACTAATCTTATGTAAATGCGGCTAAAAAATTTCAGTCGAGACGTTATTATTCCAACATTACACTTTACTACTACGTTATTCCATTTGATCAAACTTATGCTACTTAGTGTCCTTTATATCATTGGTATCACGGCTGAAGCCATGACAGGCGCCTTAGCCGCAGGTCGCCGGAAAATGGATGTATTCGGCGTTATCATTATTGCTTCCGTGACGGCCATTGGTGGTGGCTCCGTCCGTGACATTATTCTGGGTCATTACCCACTTGGCTGGGTAGAAAACCCAGCCTATATCGTGACCGTTGCCTGCGCTGCGGTGATCACTATCTGGGTTGCCCCCATGATGAAACATCTGCGCCGTTTATTTCTCATTCTCGATGCCATTGGTCTGATTGTCTTTTCCATTATTGGTGCACAAATTGCGCTGAATATGAACCACAGCCCGATCATCGCCGCCATTGCTGCCGTGATTACCGGGGTTTTTGGCGGGGTACTGCGCGATATGTTTTGTAATACTATCCCGCTGGTATTCCAGAAAGAGATCTATGCGGGTGTTTCTTTCGCTGCTGCTTGGCTATATATCGGGTTATTACACACGCCATTGCACCCGAACAGCGTGATCCTGATTACGCTTATCGCAGGGCTGGCGGCTCGATTGATTGCTATCCGTTATCGTCTTGGTTTACCCATCTTCAATTATGACGGTTCTGATCACTGACATTATTAAGAGCATCGGGAGCACGCTCTTGCTCCCTTGCTTCTGAATGACTTATCGGCTCCGCTTCTTTCTTCTCCCCAACCTTATTCTCCTCACTTCCCTGCTTTTCTCCAATTCTATGTACAGTTAATGCATGAACTAACGCTCTAATCTCTGGATGCTGCAAAAAGGCTGCAATTTTTGCGGTTTGCTTTGCCGTTAATGGAGTCTTCATGCCTGTTTCGGATAACAGCAAATCCCATTGCCAGCCCATTTCATCCGTAAATCGATTGGCATAAGGCAACCCTATCGCTTCACGCCATGACGAAAGCGGCTGTAATCTTGCCTGCTGGAATTGGGCAAAAATCAACTCGGCACGTTTGGTTCCTATGTTTGGCACTTCAGTAAGTTGTGCAATATCCAGCGCCAGCCAATCCGTTAAATGTGTCACCAGCCCATGTTTCACCAAAGCCGCCCATGTTCCTTGACCAATACCTTTCATTTTCAGATTTTCCCCAAGCCATGTCAGACGGGCAATAAATTGTTGCTGACAACTATCATGGGATACAAGGCAACTCAGCGAATGGAAATCCTGCGCATTCGGTGGCTGAATATCAGGCCGTTCAGCAATGCGCCATACCACTTTATCGAGTTTCGGGACGCCATGCCCCGCCAGCGCTACCGTAACTTTATCTCCCGGATAAACGTTCCACTGTTTCCAGCGTCTGACGGAACCGATATTGACACGCCTGACCTGCCTGTCATCCAGCTTCACTTTTTCCAACTCCAGCAAAACGGAAATCCTTCCTGTCCGGCCTATCTTGAAATAGACATCTCTCACGGTTGTCAATTGCTGCTGTAATGGGTACTTCCAGGCAATCGCCCAACTGTTTGAGCCTGCGCGCCACTGCCGGCCAGTGGGCTCAGTTTCCTGTCTTAAGACAACGCCATCCGTGGCAAAAGGAAGTGGCTGGATAAAATAAGATTTCCATCTTTTCTCAGCATCTTCCGCACTGATAATTCGGTGGCTATATTGCTGTGCAACAGGAAACCCCATTGATGCCAATCGCTCCAGCTTTACCGCCATCTCATCTGGCCCATCTGGCCAGCCCCAGATAAATATCCCTATCTGACCAAGTTCTGGCGCAGATGACTTACGCATCATCAGCCCTGCGACCTTGCTGCGCGCTCCCTGACTACCGGCAACAGATTGGCGGTGATTATCCTGCTGCCAGAACAACTCGCCTTGTAATACCAAGCGCTCCGGTGCATTTTTTATCTGTTTGGGAATGCGGGTAATAAATGGACTTTTGTCCATCCAGTTCGTTCCTTCTGAACCATTGCCACGACTGATTAACCCCGCCAGTCGGCCTTTTTCATAGACCAACGTAACCGCAACACCATCAACTTTGGGTTGCAGCCAAACAGCCGACCGTCCCTGTAACCACTGGTGAATTTCCTTTACCTCTTTCAGCTTGTTTAATCCGGTATGCTGCACAGGATGAGGTTGTTTTCCCTGCCGTGGTACAGCAACAGAAAACGTGCTGTCTGACGTCTGATGTAAACAAGTTCGCCAAAGTGTCAGGGTTTCCAATAGTTGATCATAGATTTCATCATCGATTTCACTGATACCCTGTTGACGATAAAGCTGATCCCACTCCGCCATCTGCCGTGTCAGGTGCTGCATTTCACGTTGGATTTTCTCCTGTGACCAAACAGGGCAACCCGCCATGTTTTCTGTACTGCCGGTTTCTACGCTTTCAGTGAATTTTGCCTGCGCCTGTTCTGCCATACCCGCCAATGCCACAGGTATTCCAAACAGCAGCGCTAATATCATGATGAGAAAATTAAGCATCCCTGCTCCATACGTCCCTTAAACACGAGCAAAGAATAAAAAACAGTGGAACGTTTACCAAGCAGGAAAAGGCTAATTTGCGAAACGCTTCGAAAAATACATAATCATTTTCTGCAACCGTTTATTTTTCCTGAAATTGTTTCGCAAAATGATTCATTAATGTCAGTGAGTTAAGAAAAAATTTTGTTGAAATGTCCGTTGGCATGTATTGTAACGCTGCATGGGTTGACGTATCCGTGTATACTATGTGGGATTTTATATTCCTGCGCTTGCATTTATTAATACCCAATCAGTCAAGAAATCATCATGAACCAAGGAACGTTATATATTGTTTCTGCGCCGAGTGGAGCAGGCAAATCAAGCCTTATTCAGGCTTTATTAAAAACTCAGCCTTTGTATGACACTCAGGTTTCTGTTTCACATACAACGCGCCCAGCGCGTCCTGGCGAAAATCATGGTGAGCATTATTTTTTCGTCACTGTTGATGAATTCCAGAATATGATCAGCCATGATGAATTTTTGGAATATGCTTGTGTTTTTGGTAACTATTACGGCACATCCCGCAAAATTATCGAAGATACACTAGCCAGTGGCGTTGACGTTTTTCTTGATATTGACTGGCAGGGGGCACAGCAAGTCCGGCAGAAAATGCCGTCAGCCCGTAGCATTTTTATTCTTCCGCCATCGAAGGAAGAATTGCTCCGTCGCCTGCGTGGTCGCGGTCAAGACAGCGATGAAGTCATTGACAAACGAATGTCTCAGGCGGTCGCGGAGATGGAACATTACGGCGAATATGATTACGTCATTATCAATGATGATTTCAATACGGCACTAGCCGATTTACAATCTATTATTCGTTCAGAGCGTATACGATTAGATCGTCAGGCTCAACGGCATGATGCCTTAATCAGCAAATTATTGGCAGGCTGAACCAAGTTTCAGTATTATGCCCAGTCATTTATTTATCTGTGGAGTAGCACACATATGGCACGCGTAACTGTTCAAGACGCAGTAGAAAAAATTGGTAACCGTTTTGACCTGGTGTTGGTCGCGGCTCGCCGAGCACGCCAATTGCAATCAGGCGGTAAAGATCCTCTCGTAGCAGAAGAAAACGATAAGATGACTGTTATCGCTCTGCGTGAAATCGAACAAGGCCTCATCAACAATAAAATTCTTGATGTTCGTGAGCGTCAGGAGCAACAAGAACAAGATGCCGCAGAAATTAAAGCGGTTTCTGTCATCGCTGAAGGTCGTCGCTAATTTTACGGTAGGTCTGCCTTGTACCTGTTTGAAAGCCTGAATCAGCTTGTTCTCAAATATTTGCCTGAAGATCAGATAGTTCTACTGAAACAGGCCTATGTTGTTGCGCGGGATGCCCACGAAGGGCAAACCCGCTCCAGTGGTGAGCCATATATTACTCACCCTGTCGCTGTTTCCTGTATTCTGGCCGAAATGCGTCTTGACCATGAGACACTCATGGCAGCACTTCTGCATGATGTGATTGAAGATACGCCAGCGACATTTCAGGATATCGAACAGCTATTCGGCACAGCTGTCGCCGGGTTGGTGGAAGGTGTCTCCAAACTGGATAAGCTGAACTTCCGTAACAAGAAGGAAGCACAGGCTGAAAACTTCCGCAAAATGATCATGGCAATGGTGCAGGACATCCGCGTCATTCTGATCAAACTGGCAGACCGTACACACAATATGCGAACCCTTGGCTCCCTGCGCCCTGACAAACGGCGGCGCATCGCCAGGGAAACGCTGGAAATCTACAGCCCACTGGCTCACCGTCTGGGTATTCATCACCTGAAAACGGAGCTGGAGGAGCTTGGGTTTGAAGCACTGCACCCTAACCGTTACCGTGTGATTAAAGAGGTTGTTAAAGCTGCTCGCGGCAATCGCAAAGAGATGATCCAGAAAATTCTGTCGGAAATTGAAGGCAGATTAACGGACGCTGGCATCCAATGCACCGTTAGTGGACGGGAAAAACACCTCTACTCTATTTATCGCAAGATGCACCTGAAAGAACAGCGTTTTCACTCCATCATGGATATTTACGCCTTTCGCGTCATCGTCAACAATCTTGATACCTGCTATCGCGTATTGGGGCAAATGCACAGCCTGTATAAACCTCGCCCCGGCAGAGTGAAAGATTATATTGCCATCCCCAAAGCCAACGGCTACCAATCCCTGCATACCTCTCTTATCGGCCCACACGGCGTCCCTGTTGAAGTCCAGATCCGTACTGAAGATATGGATCAGATGGCAGAAATGGGGGTTGCGGCACACTGGGCATATAAAGTGCAGGGCGAATCAGGCACTACAGCTCAAATCCGCGCCCAACGCTGGATGCAGAGCCTGCTGGAGCTTCAGCAAAGTGCGGGAAGTTCTTTTGAATTTATTGAAAGCGTTAAATCTGATTTATTTCCCGATGAGATTTACGTTTTTACGCCAGAAGGGCGGATTGTTGAATTACCGGCGGGGGCAAGCCCGGTTGACTTCGCCTATGCCGTCCATACCGATATCGGCCATGCCTGCGTTGGAGCACGTGTTGATCGCCAACCTTATCCACTGTCGCAAACACTTAGCAGTGGGCAGACCGTTGAAATTATTACAGCGCCGGGTGCACGCCCGAATGCAGCATGGCTGAACTTTGTCGTCAGTTCCAAAGCGCGCGCCAAAATCCGCCAGCTATTGAAAAATCTTAAACGGGATGATTCGATTGGACTGGGGCGTCGTCTGCTCAATCATGCGCTTGGCAACGGAAAGAAAATTACCGATATTCCGCAGGAAAGTATCACCAAAGAGCTGGTAAGAATGAAACTTGCCACATTGGATGATTTGCTGGCTGAAATTGGGCTGGGTAATGCTATGAGCGTGGTTGTTGCACGGAATTTACTGGGTGCAACAGAAAAGATCCCAAACAACAGCAATAGCACCCGTAAACTGCCCATCAAAGGTGCTGACGGCATTTTGATTACCTTTGCAAAGTGCTGTCGTCCAATTCCTGGCGACCCGATCATTTCTCATATCAGCCCGGGAAAAGGTCTGGTTATTCACCACGAATCCTGCCGTAATATCCGTGGATACCAGAAAGAGCCGGAAAAATTCATGCCTGTTGAATGGGATAAAGATGTCAACAGCGATTTTATCGCCGAAATTAAAGTTGATATGTTTAACCATCAAGGCGCACTGGCGAATCTGACAGCGGCCATCAACGATGCTAACTCCAGCATTCAGAGCATGAATACGGAGGAAAAAGATGGTCGCGTTTATTGTGCTTTCATCAGGCTGACGACCCAAGACCGTATTCAGTTGGCGAATATTATGCGTAAGATACGCGTTATGCCAGATGTGATGCGAGTCAGCCGTAACCGAAACTAAAGGTTACTTTTCGAAGGGGGATATCCCGTATTGGCGGCAGTTTCACGCTGTAAGGGGCTGGAACAGCCACTGATTGATCAGCAGGGGCAAATCATCGCAAGTGAATCATGGTGGGCAGCAATGCAGGCAACGACTGCACCATCAACAGGGAAATAAATCACACCGACGGAGAAATCGCATGAAAGGCCGACTACTTGATGCTATCCCCTTAACCACCTTGCGTGGGGTTGGAGCCAGCCAGGTCACTAAGCTCGCCAAATTAGGGCTGGTCAATCTACAGGACTTGCTGCTACATCTGCCTCTCCGTTATGAGGATCAAACCCGTCTGTATTCCATCAATGACTTACTGCCCGGTGTTTATGCCACCGTGACGGGTGAGGTCTTGCGTACCCATGTCACTTTTGGGCGTCGTCGCATCATGACCTGCCAAATCACTGATGGAACCGGTGTATTGACCCTGCGCTTTTTCAATTTCACCGCCGCCATGAAGAATAATTTAGCAGAAGGGAAGCACATCATTGCCTATGGTGAAATCCGGCGCGGGAATCAGGGGCCTGAGATTATTCATCCCGAATATAAAACCCAGCAACACGCTGAACGCGTTCAGTTGCAGGATACATTAACTCCCATCTATCCCACGACCGAGGGAGTGCGTCAGACAACACTGCGTAAGTTAATCGAGCAGGCGCTGGAACTTCTTGATACCTGTGTCATTAACGAGTTATTGCCGGAAGAGTTTAGCCGCAAGATTATCAGCCTTCCTAACGCACTGCATACTTTGCATCGTCCCCCGCCGGATGTTTCGCTGACTGATTTGGATAATAGCCGACACCCCGCTCAACGCCGGCTGATTCTGGAAGAGTTGCTGGCGCACCATTTAAGTATGCTGGCGGTCAGAGCCGGTGCTCAACGCTTTCATGCCCAGCCGCTCACCGCAGATAATGCTTTAAAACAGCAGCTTCTGAGCCAATTGCCCTTTGTTCCGACAGGTGCACAGGCACGAGTAGTGGCAGAAATAGAGCAAGACTTGGAAAAAAACGTTCCGATGATGCGTTTGATACAAGGGGATGTCGGTTCTGGCAAAACGCTGGTAGCCGCACTGGCCGCTTTACGGGCGCTCGTTCACGGTAAGCAAGTCGCATTGATGGCACCCACTGAACTGCTTGCTGAACAACATGCCAATACTTTCCGTCAATGGTTTGAACCACTTGGCATTCAAGTGGGCTGGCTGGCTGGCAAGCAAAAGGGCAAAGCGCGTCAGGCACAGCAGGAAGCCATCGCAAACGGTCAAGTGAGTATGGTAGTCGGTACGCATGCGATGTTTCAAGAGCAGGTCAAATTCGCAGGTCTGGCACTGGTTATCATCGACGAACAACACCGGTTTGGTGTTCACCAGCGCCTTGCATTATGGGAGAAGGGGCGTGAACAAGGCTTCCACCCTCATCAGTTGATCATGACCGCCACACCGATTCCACGTACCTTGGCAATGACGGCTTATGCCGATCTGGATACTTCGATCATTGATGAACTGCCGCCGGGGCGAACGCCAGTAACAACTGTTGCCATTCCAGATACCCGCAGAAATGAAATTATCCAGCGCATCAAAAGTGCCTGTTTAGATGAAGGACGTCAGGCTTATTGGGTATGTACTCTCATCGAGGATTCTGAAGTTCTGGAAGCGCAGGCCGCTCAAGCCACCAGCGAAGAACTGGCTCTGATATTGCCCGATCTGAAAATCGGTCTGGTACACGGGAGAATGAAACCCGCAGAAAAACAGACCATTATGGATGCCTTCAAACGGGGAGAGTTGCAGTTATTGGTTGCTACCACGGTCATTGAAGTCGGTGTTGATGTCCCCAATGCCAGCCTGATGATCATCGATAACCCTGAACGGCTGGGGCTGGCTCAATTGCACCAGCTTCGTGGACGAGTGGGCCGAGGAGCAGTAGCTTCACATTGTGTCCTGCTGTATAAAACCCCGCTGACTAACACTGCGAGAATGCGCCTGCAAGTTCTGCGCGACAGTAACGATGGTTTTGTGATTGCCCAAAAAGATTTGGAAATCCGGGGGCCGGGTGAATTGCTTGGCACTCGTCAAACGGGCAATGCTGAATTCAGGATCGCCGATTTACTGCGGGATCAGGGAATGCTGCCTGAAGTTCAGCGCATCTCCGGCTATATCCATCAGCATTATCCGGAACATGCCAAGGCACTGATTGAGCGCTGGCTGCCTGATCGCTCACAATATAGTCATGCCTGATATCGACACCCAAGGCACCAGCAAGACCAAGATACCCGCAGCAATGTAAGCAAAAAAATGCCGCTGAATATTTCAGCGGCATTTTTAGCCAAGCTATCTGGCAAGATCAAAAAAGTGTCAAATTAAACTGCTACAGATGGGAATATCGGTAACAACAGATAAATTTTGATAACGGCAGCGTTAACTATATCAATGAAGAACGCACCTACCATCGGCACGAGAAGGAAAGCCATGTGTGATGGCCCAAATCGATCCGTAATCGCCTGCATGTTTGCGATAGCCGTTGGTGTCGCTCCTAGGCCAAAACCACAGTGACCAGCCGACAGAATCGAAGCATCGTAATTCTTACCCATCACGCGGTAAGTCACGAAA
Organism: Xenorhabdus aichiensis; assembly: GCF_028598775.1. NCBI lineage: Bacteria > Pseudomonadati > Pseudomonadota > Gammaproteobacteria > Enterobacterales > Morganellaceae > Xenorhabdus > Xenorhabdus aichiensis. The sequence goes on along the minus strand of NZ_JAQRFO010000004.1, from coordinate 109,134 downwards.
ATCGCATACAATGCCATCACCACCGACTGCACCGCGAGGATCACCAAAATTGGCAATGCAAGTGAAGACAACTGCCACAATTTCAGGCTCATCAACGCCATAGCCAGGAACAGTGACAGGCTGACATTACCCAGTACCGACACCGCTCGGTCAAATACTCGATAAAAACCAAGTAGCGATAGGCCATTACTCAGGATTACCCCAACAAACAATACGCATACAAATGTGGGCAATTCAAACATCGTATGTACTAACTGTTTCTCAATATAACTCCCCGCCAACAAACAGATAGAGATTAAGGCAATAGTTTCCAGCATGACCAATGGCGTGATAAGGCGGCCAGTATAAGGCTTCTCGAATGCAGTTGGGATTTCTGTATCATCAGCGCCTAAGTCCGGCGTTTGGGTATTTTTTACCAACAAACGGGCGACCGGGCCACCAATCAACCCCCCCAATATCAAGCCGAATGTCGCACAGGCCATTGCGACTTCTGTCGCATTCTCAAAACCATAGCGTTCAGAGAATAATTTACCCCAGGCAGCTCCCGTTCCGTGTCCACCTGAAAGCGTGATGGAGCCAGCCAACAACCCCATTAATGGGTCAAGACCAAGCATTTTCGCCAGCGCAATCCCCACTGTATTCTGCACCAGCAACAGCCCAACCACGACAAAGACAAAGATTATCAGGAATTTCCCGCCTGCTTTCAGGCTGGCAAGGTTAGCGTTCAAACCGATTGTGGCAAAAAACGTCAACATGAGAGGCTCTTGGAGAGATAAATCGAAACTCACTTCCCAACCTATGAACTGTTTAATCACTAGCAAAATGACAGCGATTAATAATCCACCTGCGACCGGCTCAGGGATAGTATATTTCTCAAGAAATGGAACTGATTGTACGAGTTTTCTTCCTAGTAGCAAAACCAGTGTGGCAGCAACGAGCGTGCCATAAGTATCCAGATGATACATCTACGTACCTCATCTATTGTTAAAATTATGTGAATTTAATGCGACGTTATAATCATCCTATAAAAACGCCAAGAGCAGGTAAGGGGAGGATTAGAAAAAAAATTACTGATAAACACAAGTTAAAAAATTTAAAAGTGTGACTAAATCAAGTTGTTATTCATTATAAAAATTCAGCGCAAACGATTGCCTTAATAAGGCAGATCATTAAAATAGGTTTTTTTGTCCATCCGGAATTTCACATCATGGTTACCTCAACCCGTGAACACTCTGCATCAGAAGCGCCCGAAAAATCAGGCAGCGAATTGATTTACCGTCTAGAAGATAAACCGCCGCTTCTACACGCACTGTTTGCGGCCAGCCAGCATCTGCTGGCAATGTTTGTTGCCGTTATCACGCCCGCCATGTTGATCTGTCAGGCTCTGGGGCTTCCCGAACAGGATACACAACGCATTATCAGCATGTCCCTGTTCGCATCAGGAGTAGCATCGCTTATCCAGATCCGCTCCTGGGGGCCTGTCGGCTCTGGCTTGCTTTCCATTCAGGGAACCAGTTTTAATTTTGTTGCACCACTGATCATGGGCGGGCTGGCTCTTAAAAATGGAGGAGCAGATATCCCAACCATGATGGCCGCTCTGTTTGGTACGCTGATGGTGGCGGCAATAACCGAAGTGCTGCTGTCCCGCGTGCTGCATCTGGCTAGAAAAATCATTACGCCGCTGGTTTCCGGTATTGTCGTGATGATTATCGGCCTGTCGCTGATCCAAGTCGGGTTGACTTCCATCGGCGGCGGTTACTCTGCCATTCAAAACGGTACGTTTGGTGCGCCTGAAAATCTGCTGCTGGCAGGAACCGTTCTTGCCGTTATCGTGCTACTGAATCGCCAGCGCAATCCCTACCTGCGAGTTGCCTCTCTGGTCATTGCTATGGCGGTAGGCTATCTGGTGGCCTGGTACATGGGGATGCTGCCTCATGCGACACCTAGAACAGACACACCAATCATCACTGTTCCCTCTCCGCTCTATTACGGACTGTCTTTTGACTGGAATCTACTGATCCCCCTTATCCTGATTTTTATGGTGACGTCGTTGGAAACCATCGGCGATATTACAGCGACCTCCGATGTTTCAGAACAGCCAGTCAGTGGCCCGTTATATATGAAACGCATCAAGGGGGGTGTACTGGCAAATGGCCTCAATTCAATAGTTTCCGCCGTATTCAATACGTTTCCGAACTCCTGTTTTGGTCAGAACAATGGTGTGATACAACTGACCGGCGTTGCCAGCCGCCATGTTGGTTACATTATCGCTTCTATGCTGATCCTGTTGGGGTTGTTCCCCGCCGTAGCCGGATTTGTACAACATATTCCTGAACCCGTGTTAGGGGGCGCCACCATTGTCATGTTTGGTACTATCGCCGCATCCGGTGTCAGAATTGTCTCCCGCGAGCCACTGAACCGCCGCGCCATTATGATCATCGCGTTGTCGCTGGCCGTTGGTTTGGGCGTATCCCAACAACCCTTGATTTTACAGTTTGCACCTGAGTGGGTGAAAAATCTGCTATCTTCCGGCATTGCCGCTGGCGGGCTGACTGCAATTCTTCTAAACCTGATTTTTCCGCAGGAAAAATAGCGGCCGGATTTTCATTCCTCTAATTTCCTCTCCCGCTTTTTCAGTGGGAGTTTTTTCACTTTGTTTGCGTAACCCCTCGCAATATCAACATGAGTTTCTTCAGAAACACACTGATTGATTATCAATCCACCCCATCCTATTGTGTGAATATCCGTTTTACGGCATAAAGAGTCTTTATCAGGAGGTCATACTGAGGTGAGATCATGAAGTGGTTAAGGAAATTTTTTGTTACTCTTTTGCTGTTGCTGATTTTGGCAATTATCGTCATTTATATCGTTGTCCAGACGCACTGGGGAACCAAACAATTAAACCAATGGCTCAACAAACAAGGCCACTATAAGATCAGCATTGAAAGCATCAGTCACAGCTGGCTACAACCTGCAACATTGACGCTCAACAACGTGAATATCCATGATCAGCAAAGCGTTTTCTCACTCAATGCCAATACCGTTAATCTGGATCTCAAATGGCAACACTTGCTGACACCGCGTAACCTCCACCGTCTGACATTGCAACAAGGGAAACTGATACTAGCAAGCGATCAATTGCCCCCCCTCTTGCAAGCAGACATTCTGCAACTAAACCAGATGAATATTCAGTTAGAAACCCCCCATACACAAATCCAAGGAGAAAATATCACGGGTGGCATCACCCCTTGGATGCCTGCCGCAGGAAGCCCGTTTGGCAATGGGCAGTATCAGTTTAGTGCCAGTACCATGCGTTTCAACGGTATTCCCTTTGAAAAGATTATCATGCAGGGCAGCTACCAGAATAAGACTCTGACTATCGACACTTTTGGTGCGGCATTTCTGCAAGGGGCTATCTCTGGGGATGGCCGGCAATTATCTGACGGCAGCTGGCGCTGGAATAATCTCCTGATCAGCAATATACGCTGGCAATCACCGATGACATTGAGCACGTTGCAAGAAAAAACCCGTCATCTTCCGGCCATTCATGTTAAAGACCTCAATATCACCAATGCCAAGTTACAAGGCAAAAATTGGTCTGTCGATTACCTGGATACCACCATCAAAAATCTGGGGCTGGTGAATGGGAGCTGGGAAGCTAAAGATGGGCTGATTGATTTCAATGTCATGAATATGGCATTCAATAACGCTCAGTTCAGCAACACACTGGGGCAACTCCATTTTTCTGGTGATACTTTTACTGTCGCTCATCTGACGACCCACTACCAAAAAGGGTTATTCAACATCCAATCCGAGTGGGATCGCAAAAACCGTCAACTGACGTTCAGTAACAGCTCAGTAACCGGGCTAGTTTATGACCTGCCACCCACATGGCGAAACGATATCAAAAACGCCGTACCGGGGTGGATTTCAGGGCTGAAATTAAATGATATCAGCGTCAATAATACTCTGCTGATTGATGTTAATCCGGATTTCCCATTTCAGCTCACCACTCTCTCAGGCCATGTAGATACCATGAATATCCTGAAAAACGGCAGGTGGGGATTATGGGAGGGTCAAGCATCCTTGCAGGCGGCCAGTGGAACATTTAATAAAATTGAAATAACTCGTCCCTATCTGCAATTACACGCTATAGATGACAAGCTAACAATTGATAAACTAAGCGCCTTCAACGGTCATGGATTACTACAAGCTAGCGGTTCAGCTGAACAGCAAACCGCCCAAAAACCTTTTGCGCTTAATTTCAAGGGCATGAATGCAGATTTGGGCATCCTGCCACGATGGGGTTGGATACCACTCACTATTCAGGGTGAAGGAAATTTTTCCCTCGCCATAACAGGCAATCTCTCTGCTGATGATATTAAAGGCACCATCAATGGCACACTGACTGCTGAAGATAAATCATCAAACAAAGATTCACAGTCCATTGCACAGGGGCTAATTTTAAGCCGTAGCTGCTCTCCAGCTGGAGCCGTAGGTGGCGCTACAATAGCGCCTTCAACGGAAACTCATACAGCAGAGACAGGTAATACAAGCGCAGAAAGTGAAACTGCCGAGAGTAAAACCTGCCCCAAAATTAAACTGTAATAGGGCGTTCGACAGGCAGCACGAGATAAGTGCCGGTGAACACGCTACCAACGCCCTGTTCACCGCTGACCTGTACTTCCAGTTTAACCCGTGCCTTATTGCCACGGGCAAGACGAGCCAAATCACCGCTCATGTTATTGAAATCAGCGACCGCACTGGGGCGCCCCGTAATGGGCTGTCTGTAACGGATATTGGCATCGACCAGAATAATGTCACCCCCCAGCTGGCGTTCCTGTAACAACAGCCAGATCAGCCCCCATGCTGTCAGTGTGGCCTGCGAAAACAGGCTACCCGCAAAAATAGTATGATGCGGGTTCTGATTCCCCGCCTCTGGCATTGTTGTAATAAAGCGTTGCCCAGTATATTGGGTAATACGTACCCCCATCTTTTCGCTCAGAGGGATATGTTTATACCATGCCTGCTGCAACTCTGCGCACCAGTCCGGACGATGCAGAATATCATCAAGACTTATGATAGGCTTGATCATCAGGAAATGGTTAATGGGAGACGTTCTGGCACCATTGATCAAACCCCGATTTTTAAATCCCAATTTATTAAAAAAATCAACAGCATTTTCCCGTGCACTGCAAACAATCCGTTTCACGCCTTCTTGTCTGGCAACTGATTCCAATGCCATCGCAATCAATGTTCCCAGCCCTTTCTGCTGCACATTGGGATGAACAGCCAGAAAACGAATAGCACCTTCACTGTCTGCATTGATATATAAGCGCCCAACAGCAACCGGATTACCGTGTTCATCCACCACCATTTGATGATGAGCCATCGAATCGTAGCCATCTTTTTCTGAACCGATAGGCTGATGAAGCGGCTTGCGCAGCATCTCCCAACGAAATTGATAATAGGTTTCCAGCTCTTGTTCTGTTTGAGGTACTCTCAGATGGTACATAGGAACAACCCCCTTCTTTATGCGTGTTGTCATGTGTAGTCAGGAGAGCGCATGCAGCAAACGATGAGTTTTTTTATTGTTATACCAGTCACTCTGTTGAAGTGTGTCTGCACATCATACCTGTAACCAAAAAGTCACCGGCCCATCATTTGTCAGACTCACTTTCATGTCTGCGGCAAATTGCCCCGTTTCTGTTTCTACACCAGTTACACGGCACTGTTCAACAAAATAGCGATAAAGTTCATCTGCTTTTTGCGGTTCAGCACCGCCAGAAAAACTCGGTCTTAAACCTTTTTGGGTATCTGCAGCCAAGGTAAATTGGGAAACGACCAGCAAACTACCATTAGCCTGCTGAACATTCAGATTCATTTTTCCCTGCTCATCACTGAATACCCGATACCCCATTACTTTTTCACATAAACGCTGCGCTTTTTGCTGGTTATCTTCTTTCTCAACGCCGAGTAAAACCAGCAGCCCCTGCTCAATTTCCCCAATAGTTTCATCCTCAACAACCACCTTCGCCTGTGCTACGCGCTGAATTAATGCGATCATTTTTTTGTCTGTTATCCATGTCACCCTTGCCCAAAACGGGCAAGGAAAGTGGGGTAAACCGCCTCGGCAAGGGCAGAAGAAGTTACGTTTCTGTGGGAAGGGAGAAATCATGTGCCTTAAAGTAATCAGGGATCACGTTCCTGTCAGTCACATGAATAGCATTGATGCCTATTTTTCTTGCAGCTTCAACATTTGCCAAAACATCATCAAAAAATACAGCCTGTCCAGCGGTCACACCTTCTGCTCCAAGCACATATTTAAAAATGTCAGAATTCGGTTTGCGCATGCCCAGATCTTGGGATAAATAAAGGAAATCTGTAGATGCTGCAATCTCAGGGTAATGATGTGGCCAGTAATCAAGATGCAGGCGGTTTGTATTTGACAGTACAACAACACGATGTCCCTGTTCACGCAATTTATTCATCAGTTCAATGACACCCTGTCTGACATCAATAAAGAGCGCATACCAGCCTTCCGTGAACTGTTCAAAACTGAGCGAGACCTCCATTTCATCGCACAACACATCTGCAAACTCAGCATCCGTTATTTGCCCACATTCATGTTGCTCAAAAGCCTCTCCCATTGAAAATCGTGTGGTCAATGTTGCCAGTGGTGTTCCACTCAGGTTACTCCAGACAGCCAGTACTCTTTTAAAATCAATATCAATAATCACGTTACCCATATCGAAAATATACAGCATAATCCCTCCTGACTGACGATTATCGTTTTGTACTTTTATCATAATTTTGTTAAGAAAAAAGAGTGAAATGATAAAAAACAGACAAATTACGCTTTTGATTAAGAGTTGTTGAAAAAGTTAACAATTTTTTGAATGGAGGTACAGGCAGGTTATTGGCGGGGCTATCAATCTGAATAAACGTCAAAAGAACTCAGAGTGCCGAAGCACTCTAAGCTATTCATACGCAATTTGCACACAGCTAAATAGAAGTGAAATTACACTTCTTTGCCGCGATTTGCGCGACGGCGATCATTTTCAGTCAAATGACGTTTACGCAGACGAATCGACTGCGGAGTCACTTCAACCAGTTCGTCATCATCGATAAATTCCAGCGCCTGCTCCAGTGTTTTCTTGAGATATGGAGACAGTGTCGTTGCTTCATCCGTTCCTGATGCACGAACGTTGGTCAGTTTTTTACCTGTCAGGCAGTTCACGGTCAGGTCATTGGAGCGAGAGTGAATACCGATAATCTGGCCTTCATAAACTTCCGTACCGTGACCGAGGAACAGCTTACCGCGATCCTGCAAACTATACAGTGCGTAAGCAACCGCTTTACCCTGACCGTTAGAAATCATCACACCGTTTTGACGGCGACCGATTTCACCCGGACGAATATCATCATAATGACTGAATGTCGCATACAGCAGACCCGTACCGGAAGTCATGGTCATGAACTCTGTACGGAAACCGATCAAACCACGGCTTGGAATAGAGTAATCCAGACGCACGCGACCCTTGCCATCTGGCAGCATGTCACGCAGTTCGCCCTTACGCTCACCCAGAGCCTGCATCACATCACCCTGATGTTGCTCTTCGATATCCAGTGTGACCTGCTCGAATGGTTCCTGCTTACGGCCATCGATTTCACGGTAAATGACTTTTGGACGGGAAACGCCCATCTCAAAGCCTTCACGACGCATGTTTTCAATCAGGACGGACAGGTGCAGTTCACCGCGACCTGCAACGCGGAATGCATCCGGATCTTCGGTTTCTTCAACACGCAGTGCCACGTTGTGTACCAGTTCTTTTCTCAGACGATCAAGGATCTGGCGAGAAGTCACGTATTTACCTTCACGACCACAGAAAGGTGAGGTGTTTACGCAGAAGTACATGCTGACAGTAGGCTCATCAACCGCCAGTGCTGGCAAGGCTTCAACGGCACTGGTATCACACAGCGTATCAGAGATGCTCAACTCGCCCAGACCGGTAATCGCGATGATGTCGCCGGCTTCCGCCTGAGCAGATTCAATGCGATCCAAACCCAGATGACTGAAGACTTTACCGACTTTACCGTTACGGGTTTTGCCTTCACTGTCAACGATGGTGATGTTCTGGTTTGGTTTTACAGTGCCACGCTTAATACTGCCAATGCCGATAACCCCAACATAGTTGTTGTAGTCCAACTGCGAGATTTGCATCTGGAATGTGCCATCCAGATCAACTTTAGGCGGCTCAACGTGATCAACAATCGCCTGATACAGCGGGGTCATGTCTTCCGCCATGTCAGTGTGTTCGTTACCCGCAATACCCATCAGTGCAGAAGCATAAACGATCGGAAAGTCCAGTTGCTCATCAGTTGCACCCAGGTTGACGAACAGGTCAAATACCTGATCGACGACCCAGTCAGGACGTGCGCCAGGACGGTCAACTTTGTTGATGACAACGATAGGCTTCAGACCGTGGGCAAAGGCTTTCTGGGTTACAAAGCGAGTTTGTGGCATCGGGCCATCCATCGCATCAACCAGCAGCAGCACACTGTCAACCATTGACATCACACGCTCTACTTCACCACCAAAGTCGGCGTGGCCTGGGGTGTCTACGATGTTGATACGGTAATCATTCCATTTAATGGCAGTGTTTTTTGCAAGAATGGTGATGCCACGCTCTTTTTCCAGATCATTGGAATCCATTACACGCTCAGTCGTTGCTGCGCGTTCGCCAAATGTACCAGACTGCTGCAAGAGTTTATCAACCAGCGTGGTTTTGCCATGGTCGACGTGAGCGATGATGGCGATATTTCTTAAGTTATTAATTGACAAGTATTTTTACCATTTTAACTATTTGAGAAAATATTAAACGGATACAGCGTGCAGAACGCAACGCGCATTCATCTAACACAAATATGCTGTTATTTTACACGTTATATCTACAGAGTGAAATAAATGTGAAGCTCATCACCCTAGAAGTTTGTCTGTACAGGAAGAGATACCATGATGAGAGGATGTAATCAGTACATCTAGAACGTCAACAAGATACAGTTCTGCGGTGGGCTTAATGATACCTGCTCTGTTTGACCTTTGCACCACTAGATTTTTTTCTATTGCAATAACTAATTAAAATCAACTAAATAATTAATTTAAGATATTATTATTCCAATCGGTTTTTATAAGAAATAATAATATTATAAATAGGGATAGTGAGAATATTTTTTGTGGTTTACAGGGTTATTTATGTGTCTTTGTACGAGTTAATACCGATGCCATCAATAAAATATGATTTAATATAATTTTACTTATTAAAACTGAATAAATAGGGAAGAAATTTTTAGATTACAGTAGTGATAACTTATTTTAATTAGTCATTAAATAGATTTATATTTATAGTGTTTTCATTCTTTTGAAGATCCAATCACATTTATATAAACACGAATACCAAGAGGGCTAATTTATTATGAGCAAAAGAAAATAACTATTCGATCCGATTTTATCTCAATCTGGAAAGAATGATTTAAAATAAAGAAATAAAAGAATGTTATTAATAAATGATATTTTTACATAAATTATTTTTATTCAAATATAGTAATGGAGTAGATATAGCAACCACTAAACAAAAAACCCTTATGCGGGGAGACCCCCCTCCACATGGCATAGTATATTGGGATGGAGTGCAGAATTATAACGACGGCCCAGTGTTCGAGGAATTTATAGCTCTCAAAGATGTGGTTCAAATAACTTGCTCAGCTAATGTATCTGCGGCATTACGTCAAGATGGTACCGTATTAAACTTGGCAAAATGCTGAACCTAGTCGCGTTAACTTTATATCCCAACCTGAAATGAAGAATGTAAAAGCCATCTACGCAACAGGGACAGCATTTCTTGCTCTGACAGCAGATACCTGGGGGGGGGGGGTTCTGTCGCATTAACGGCGAGTTTATCAGTCGCATCCGGTGTGATTGTTTTTTACATAGTCAGTCGATAAAACAGCTCTGCTGGCGATAAATTCTCGCCTTCATTTTGAAGACATTGTCCTTTACTCAGCATGATGGCTCACTCTATCCCCATCAGCAACGTTTGTGCCCCGCAGAACGATTTAAATCCCAGCATCGGGCGTATCCGACGTTTAACATAGCTATGGTCTTGCTCAATGAGGTTATTCAGGTATTTTGCCGGATTTCAATCACCTGCTGAGGCGATTCTCCGCATTGAGGAGGGTGACCATAGATTTATGCTCTCCATCTGCATCCCCCGCCCCGTTCAGCCATCATTTCTCGATATTACGCAAGCTCAGCGCGTAGACCCGCGAACACACTGAGCGATGATATCAACAGGATAATGCAGGTGTTTGAACGCTTCTCGAGTCGGGGACATCGTCAGTTCAACCAATAAAAAATGCCATATTATCCAAACAGGGTTTAATGCGACAGAACCCACCAATCAACAACGGTCAAAAATTTCACTTATTATGTGGACTCATCAATTAATTGGATTTTTTTGGTTTGTTTCACAAATTAATAATCCACTTGCATTTATCTCTGTATTTATTTTGTCAGTAGTAGGATTGAAAATTACGTATTTATTCGGTCCATCATTTAGTTTATATTGAATTGTTTTTGAGTCGGCCTGAGTTTGTTCTGGATGGAAAAACCCCCAATCATTAAGGTTCTTAAATTCATTAGATAATGCAGTTATACCGCCAATAGAAGAGCTAACATCCTGTACAGAAAAAGTGCTAAATTCACCGTATCCAGCAGAACCAGGAGGAGTATTAGAAAGTTCACATATCGCGGGACTATCAGCAGTATGATAACCATATAGATTAATTTGATTAGCACTCCCCGTATCATTTGGAAGTAAAGGATATTTTTTTATATTTATTTTATATTCATATAGGTAAATTCTTCCATCATTTTTATTTATTGTTGCCTTTAATGTTGCGCTGCCTGGAGCAAAAAAATTTATCGGCCCTTTGTTATTTTCTCCTAAAGATAATAAAGGTTCAAAAATTGGTTTTTGATCACTGGCACTATATATAACTTCAGGCTGATTGAAATTTTTCTCTGGCTCGTGGGGATCTCTCAGCTCTGCATTTAACGATGGAAAATAATTATAAGGATGTGGTTCCTGAAAGATTATATTCTTGTTTTCATTATACTGATTATAAACAAACAGTACTGCTTGTTTAGGCATTGGAGTAAAATTCACCAAATTAGCAGAATCCTTACGCTTGGGTTCACCACTGGGTAATTCACTCGGTATTGTCAATGTCACTTTGATAAATGTCTTTTCGATATCCTTTTCATTACCAACTCCAACATTACTGTCTAATGTTGCATATAAATATCCATCACCATCTGTTTTTAGTGATATTGTTTCAGGTTTAGGTAAGTATTTATTGTCGATTTGTGTCTGGTTGCGTGTCCATTCCACACCATTAAATGTATGATTTGCAATTTTTTCTTGGTCTTTACTTCCTTTCTTTGTAATCAATGCTCTGTATTTGTATTTGTCAGCACCATTACCAAGCAGCGGTTTTTGGGGATCAAATGGTTTTTCAATACCATCGACCACAACCTTATGGACTTCAACACTGGTAATATCAAAATCCACAGGCGGAGATTTAAAATTAATTGAATCTATGCACTTATGCGTTGTTGGGGATTGAGGAGCATCAACAATAGTCAGACATACTTCAGCAGCTGTAACAGCAGATGTATCCTTTGTACTTGTTAATTCTGCGTTTAATGTTCCATCGGATACAGCAGTTACTTGTCCTGAGGGCGATAAAGATAGACCCGCCTTTTCAGCATCTGTTGGTGATTTAATACTCCACTCAAATGGAATAGTGCTTCCACTATAATAGTGAGTTTTATCTTTACGATCAGCACCAAATACGGTGGCTATAAATTTATATGACTCTCCGGGGGGAATTGTTCCATTTGGTGTCTCAGGGCTTAACACTATGTTATCAATTGATGGCCAGTTGAAAACCAAATCTGTTTGCGAGGGCAGAGAACCATTAATAGCAGCTTTGACTGTAACTACTTGTTCCACACTGCTGCTAAATGTTGCCTCTGAATTACCAGCAGTATAATTTGTTGTAACTTTATTACGCTGAGGAGCATCAAAATCCCACGTTATTGGCAGATTTTTCGGTGAATTTTTATCGTTACTTGTTGCTGTAACAGTATATGTTTCACCAACCAATATGGGTCCTGAAGGTGAATAACTTAGCAAAGTTTCTGCCGGTTCGAAAGAAACTGCGCCAGCTGGTTTTTCTGGATGCCCTTCAATCGAAAGAGTCACAGTAACATTATTTACGGGTTCAGAACTCGTCAATGTTGCGATCAATTGCCCTTCACTATCGGTTTTATCACCGTTAGGTATTAATTTTAATTTAAAAGGCGAAATCTCTTTATGATCGCGATCCCACTTTATATCGGCGATTGATGTATTTGGTGGGACTGGATTCTTGCCATCTAAAACAACAGCTTTATAGGTATAAGCCTGAATCCCATCTGCTGTTAGAGATGTTTTCATATTGTTTGGTGATGAAATTTTTATTTCACCTAATTGAAAACGTGAAGTATCTTCTCCAAAACTCACCGTTCCTACTTGCGTTTTAGGCATTCCATCCATTTGCAGGAATACTTTCACATCTTTAATGGGCTTAGTACTGGTTAAAGCTGCTTGTAATTGCCCTTTCTCATTGGTTTTTGATATTTTTTCAGGTTTACCCCACTGTAATCCTGATTCTTCGCCAATTTCTGGCTCAGTTGTCCATTGAACATTATCAAGGGTAACCTGAGCTAAAGGCTGGTTACCTACGGCATCGTAGGTTATGACGGGAGTAAAGAGATAAGTTTTTTTACCATCAGCAGGTAATGTTTCTATAGGACTGACTTCTTTTTCTTTTACTACAAATGGCCTGACAATTAAGGTCATTATTCCATTATTAGACGCTGTTTTTACGGTACTATTTTCAAATATACTGAAATTAATAGGATAATTATTTGTCTCGCTATGACTAAGTTGATATGTAGGGAATGTAATGAAAACTTGGTTTCCCTTAACATTTATCTTCCCGCCGTCTTTGATAAATTCTTTATTATATTGTAATTCAACTTTATTATCAGGATTATTTGTAGTCGATATTTTTTTTTCTTCATGGCTATAACCAATTAAAGACTGGGGTATAGAAAGTTGAATAGTGGATTGTTTTATATGATCAAGCACAATATTATTATTTCTTTCCACTAAATCATAACGGCTTCCTGTCAATGTACGCATTGAAGCCACATTTTCTGGCGATAATTGCGCACTGAGAGGCACCCCCAGTTTATAATTGAAATTAGCTAAAAACTGCGTTTCAGTATGACCGCTTTCGCCCTGTTTATAATCCACACCCATTGTTATCAGTGGAATTGGGGTATAAGTTAAACCTAATTTAGCCAGGCTTGGGTTTTTCTGTCTGGTATTGCGATTAAATAAGGTAACGTTATCACCGAAATATTGTTCGTATGTCAGTTTCGCACCTAGATTGGGGTAGGCGGGCAGGAAAAATTCGCCGTTAATGTCATATCCATTTGCTGGGCGTTCATGATAATTCTTAAAATTCCGTGATTTTTGTAATTCACTCAATCGATAATAGGCATTGGCGGAGAGTTTGATATAGTCGCCCCAAATTTCGCCTCCCAAACCTAAACGCTGATTATTTCCCGTCAGGTCATGATCATAAAAAGTATTCATGCCATACATCCAGTTTTGATAGAAATAGCGTCCACCTAAGCCAACATTTATGGTATTACGACTGTCTTTGTTACGATAGCCTAATTGAGAGAAGAGCAGCCAGTCTGCTTTACTGTCGTAAAGTGGCAGCAATAAATCGAGGGAGTTGTTTTCCAGCGTTCCCTTTTTATCCAGACCAAAATTGATTCTGGCAGTACCAAACTGTGATAACCATTTTTTAGCTTCGGAAGAGACAGTACTGTTGAATTTTCCCAAAGTATAGGATTTAGCTTGCTCTGCTAAATCCGAAGGAGAAGATGATAGGATATTGCCTACTGTTTGAATATTTCTGGCGATTAAATTTTTGACATCAGATTCTGAAGTATCATTGGTATTCTCATTAATTTTTTTTTTACTTGATTCACTAATAAAAATGTCTACGTTATCTTTACCATCTGCAAAGGCATTCATCAGTATAGAAAGCATAACCAATGCACAAATAAAGATAAAAAAACCAATGAATTTACGAATGTATGATGACATATATAGGCACCCAAAAATACATCAAATTATAATTAACAGCCTGATTTTATACTGAATCAGTAAAAAATCAGGCTATTCTTCTAATCTTCTAATCTTCTATATTAGAAAATATTTTTATTATTGCAATGAAAGATAATTATCAATTGATAACTAAAAGTTATCTTATGGGTATGGTGATTTATCTAAAACGCTATTTTTAAGGTTCTGTCGCATTAGCAGAGAGATCTCGAGCGAAAATATTTTGATTTATTTTTATGCCGTTAGTTGATAGAAATAGGCCTCCGGTGAAATTGGATATTCTGGTTCTTGCGGGTATTGCCCTTTGCGCAACATGTAAACCCGTTCAATCCCGGCTAATACGGTCTGAGCCCGCCTAAAGTTTTTGAACCTCAGAATAGGGCGTGTTCGCCTGCAATGATCCTGTTCAATCAGGTTATTGAGATACAAGATGGCCTCCCCCTATCCTGTTGCGATACCTGCTGTTGGGTCAATAACCGCGAGCGCACTCTCTGCACAATTAGGTAACGGTAAGCAATATGCGCGCAGCCGGGATTTTGCGGCCTCAGGCGGGAGAAATCCCCTCTTGGGGATCAGCAAGCGAGAGACAAAAATTTGCGCTGGTTACGGGTTCAATGTGCCAGAGTGTTTATCCAAAACATTGCGCCTCTGTCGGGAAAATTAGCCGATTGGGTCAAAATGCAGCTAACAAGAAAACATTCCTGTGTTGCGTGCTGCGCATTGGCAAACAAACTGGCCAGAATAGCCTGGGCTATTATCACACAACAGACCGTAGTTGAAAGGTCATAAATGAAACAGTTTTAAATAATAATTCTATTTTTATTCAATAAGTTACCATCCGGTTTTAAGAAGACTGATTCTTGATGACATGAACGGCAAATCGATCCGATAAAAACTAAGCTAAATAATGAATTAATGAAGTCGTGATACTTTTAAGATCCATCGGGTGCGGAACTCATCATGGCGCGGGCATTTTTACCCCTATTGATGCCGGGTAGATTTAAGCAAACCAACAAGAGATCAAAATCAGTATTGCAAAAATGGGGGAGACCATAGATATTTTGCCGGATATTGAGCTGCTTATCCTTCGGTTTTCCCTGATTTAACTCGTCTAGCGCGGCTTTGTTGGTGCCACTCTTATCCCGATAGGCGGTCAACAAAAAATCAACCGTATTGCCGTCTGAGTCTACAGCACGGTAAAGGTAACGCCATTGTCCTTTGATTTTGATATCGGTTTCATCCATTCGCCACCGACGCCCAATGGCGGGCTTGCTCCGCCGATAACGTTTGCCCATCAACGGAATCCGACGATGAACCCAGCGGCAGAGCGTAGAATGATCGACGGTTATCCCTCGCTCAGGCCATCATTTCTTCCAGATTACGCAAGCTCAGAACGTAGGTCAGAGACCAGCGAACACACTAAGCGATGATATCAACAGGATAATGGAGGCGTTTAAACGCATTTCGGATCAGGGACATCACTCTGGACTCGCTCAAAAACAGGGGAACTTACCTGATGACCACTTAATGCGACAGAACCCTAATTTTTATCTTAAGTAAGAATTTTATGCTGGTGATATAGAAAAGTTATCAGATGATAATTTTTTGTCATTATACTTTTTATATTGATGTATTTATATTGCAAATGTGAAGTTACCAAAGATTGTATAGCAAAAAAACAAATACACTTGGTTAATTATATTTTAAAAATAAAATTTTAGAGGTAATAAAATGGAAAATATAGCAAAAAACCCATTAACAGCATCACTTAATCAACAAGCTGATTTGATAATAGGACAAAGTTTTGTTTTTATCCTTACTTTAACACCAGATGCTCCTTTAACTGGAACTGTCGAAGTTAATTTTACAAAAGCAACTAATATCAATCCACCAACGGGTAATTTGAAATTTACGGCAGTAAAAAATAAGGATGGTAAAATAATAAAATATACCTATGTCACAATGTTAACGGTAAGTGACGCTTTAACTGAACAGGAGCAAATTACTTTTAATGTAGACACAAACCCTTCAATACCTAACATAACAACATTGAAATTTAAATGCAATCTTAGAACAATAAACTCCGATTCATTGGGATTGACTATTGACAATGTTTTTTTAGATACATTTAATTTAGAAAAAAATTCTGTAGAAAATAAAACCAAAGTATCTACGATACTGACAGATATTAACGGAAAGACACTATCTGGTGTTCCAATATATATAGATTCTTTTAGATCAAATAATTTACATGAATGTACTATTAAGGATAATAACGGTAATATTATTACACCACAACAAGTTTATACTTATGATGGATTATTTCTTAATTCTCAATCAGATGGTAGTATTGTATTTTATATCTACCCAGAAAAGTCACTTTCAATGGTGCTTGATTTGAGGTGTTCAGTTATAGACGCCTTTGACTACATCCCAGCAACATCCCCTCTATTTTTTATTAACACGGAACGCCCTAACCCTATGGATAGTCTACGAGAACCCGACATATTAGGGGGATTTCCAGGACCTTTAACTTCTAATACAGGAGAGCCAAATTTTTATGCCTCTATAGATAATTATGATAACAGTAAACGCGGAGATTATATAGTATTTATGATTAAAACTGATAATGATACTACGCCTAAGTATAGTGGATATTATGTTTCTGTTAGTAACCCAAATACAGAACTAGGACAAGGAAAATACTCATACTCTCTGCCTTATGATATTTTTAATATTTCTATTAACTACGAATTTAGTTACATAGTCATTTTTGGGGAAGCAGCTGGTTCGAAAACTTCAAGGCCATACCCTGTGACATATATGGGCGGTGCAATATATAATCCTCCTACAAATGTAACAAGAGATTATGATCTCTGTAAAGTATATACCAGCCTTGGTATTGGTAAAGCAGAGATACAACCTGACACAGGTATTAGTTATGATAGTATAAAAAGATATTTGGACAATCCAAGCACACCAAATACTGGATTATTTGTTGAGGTATTAGGGGGGAATAATATACCAGGAAAAGTTCCACTAAATTCTAAAGTCACACTAAACGTATATATCCAGTCATCAAATTGTAATACCCATAAATCCTGGACCTTACCTATGCCAATAAAGGTCGATAGTCAAGGCATTGCATCATTGTCCTTTCATATTCCCTTTGAATTTCTGAATAAAATCTACCCCTATGATAATGGTGGTCCAGGTAGTATTTATTTTGATTATGAGTTTAACATTGGAAATGAAAAAAATTATGGGGAAATTTGGGAAGGATTGATTGACACACGACCAGAATAAATAATTAATAAAAATTAATCTTGAATTAGCCTAATAAATTCCATTATCACACTAAAAAGAAAACTTACATGAATAGTAATAAAATAAACTTTGAATCATTAAGATTAGATGTGTGTTTTCCATTTTTGGCTGTTCCTAATCTATCTACTCAAGGTGTTGATGGAAGAAAAATTAAGGTTACCGCAAAAGTTCAAGACATATACGGTAATTCTTTACCTAACATTTCCATATTTGTATCTGATTCTATTTCTGGAAATTTAAAGAATGTGAAAATTTATGGTTCAGACAAAAATAAAGAAATTACCCCAGTAAAACAAGATGGTAGAGAAGGATTCTCTATAGAAACGGATAAATGTGGGGATATATTATTTTTTATTCACCCACATCAATCTCTTCCTGTTGTTTTAAACTTATATACAAATATAGTCGACTCAACAAGGTTAATGCCTGCTAAACATAAAATCTTTATCGTTAATAATTCTCTGGACAGCATGAAAATAAAGTTTGATATGCCTGAAATAATTAATTTTTGGGGGGAGTATCTAAAATCAGATGGGAGTGCTAAATTTGAAATTGATATTCCACACTACCCTGGAAAAACACTAGGTGATTACATTCTATTTTTTGTAAATGGAGAATATACGAAATATTTTATTCGAGTAGATAATAATAATGATTCAAGCACCTCAACTGAAATTCCATATGATATTTTCACGAAAAATGTATACTCTAATTTCTTCTATGTTATCATCAGAGGTTTTGGAAATATATTAGAGGAAAAATCTGTTTCATTACCTTTAACTTATAAAGGAGGTGTTATATATAAACCAGTTCCAGTAGTAGAAAGAAATTATGCTGCATGTATCGTATATACCAGCCTTGGTACTGAATCAGATGCTATAATCCCAAATGATAGTTCAATTAATTATGCTGCAATAATGCAATACCCAAATGGCCAGAAAAAAGGATTATATGTTGAAATATTAGGTACTCAAGACCCTAATAGAGAAAAAGATAAAGTCCCATTAAATATTCCTGTAACTTTGAAGTTATATCTAAACTCAATAGATAAGAGTTATGCTAAAATTTATCCAGGAAAAATAAAGGTACAGCCTTCAGGTAGGACATCCGCTGTTATTCATATTCCATTCGATGATGTTAAAGATGTTAAACTATATCAAGATGGTGGAGTAGGTTATATTTACTTTGACTATACATTTTATGACGGCAATGATCAATATGGAGAAATTTGGTCGGCAGAAATTGAAACTGATGATGACTAATGATAATTTCTGGCCTTAACAAAACAATTCATCGGTGTGGTTGTGATAATTGGCAATATTATTATCACAACGAAATAAAATGGGATTATAGATAAAACATATTGCTATCACTCTCTTTGTAACATTGTTTTTTTGTAATTACGACCTTAGTATTAATACTATTAAATCACCATTTGACGTAAAATACACTGTAATTATGAAGTTTTAAAAAATTTCATAATGGTGATTATCATAAGATGATATAGATCTATTACTATAGTAATAGATACATTAGTGATAACTATTTTTCATTATACAATGGGTTATAGATAATTTAGATTAATTGTAACAAACCTACTATGTTATTAACTCATTTAATAAATATAGATTTGCATTAAATTTAAATTTAAATTTTTGTCATTTTATTTTTTAATATATAAATAATAGAGGGAAATATGGTTAATACTGCTAAAGATATCGTGAATCTAAAATCATTAATATTACACATTGATTCTCCTTTTATATCTATTTCTCAATCATCCAATAATAATACAGATGAAATATATACTAAAGTAACAGCAACTATCAGGGATATACATGGAAAGCCCTTAGGTGGAAAAAAGATATTTATTTCTGATAGTTCTAATTCCAATTTAAAAAAAATTAAAATATATGAGTCTAATAACAGAACAGAAATTACAACTGTATCTGAAAAAAACTATGAAGGTTTTTTTGTAAAAGCAGATAAGCAAGGTAATGTTTTATTTTTCATACATCCTATAAAATCAGAGAATTTAATACTTAAATTGTTTTCTCAAATATTAGGAGACACAAAACCAATTCCAGCAGATCATGCAATATATATTGTTGATCATACATTAGATGAAATTCCTGAAAAGTATCCAGAACCAGAAATACTCAACTTTATTGAAGGAGATCTAATATCAGATGGGGAAAGTAAATTTTTAGTCAGGATTCCAGAGTATGACAATGTTCAGGATGGAGATTACATACTATTTATCGTTAATAATAAATATACTGGTAATGTCATTCAAATTTCAGGTAAAAGTTATTTAAGTAAATTTTTTCCATTACCTTATGACATTTTTGAGAAAGAAAAAGATCATTTTTCCTATTTTAGCTATATTGTCATCAGAGCCCTAGGAGATATAACTAAATATAAATCTAGACCATTGACTTTGACTTACAAAGGAAATCAACAAAATCAACCCTGGGCAGATGTTATCAGGATATACGATACTTGCCAAGTGTATTCTAGTTATGGGATTTTTCCTGACAGCATTGTATATGATACTGTTGATGATAATACGATATCTCAATACAAAAAAACTAATGATCTCGCAGGATTATTTGTACAAATAACTGGTACCAATGATCCTAATGACAGCACAAAAGTGGCTCTAGGCTCAGAAGTAACTTTAAATTTATATATTAATTCAAAAACCGGAGTTATTCATTGGTCTCGTACACGCATAATGCCATATGCAGCAGGAAATGCTGGAAAAAATGTAGAATTAATATTTCCAATACCACATGATTT
The DNA here is from genome assembly GCF_028598775.1 of Xenorhabdus aichiensis. Classification (NCBI taxonomy): domain Bacteria; kingdom Pseudomonadati; phylum Pseudomonadota; class Gammaproteobacteria; order Enterobacterales; family Morganellaceae; genus Xenorhabdus; species Xenorhabdus aichiensis. Next base: position 88,693 of record NZ_JAQRFO010000004.1, on the reverse strand, counting down.
ATTGAAAGATCGGGAGTCTTATGAAGATAGATCAAGTATGATTTATTTTGACTATCAAGTTGGGAAAGACACCGATCTTAATGTAACATATGGAAACATTTGGCAAGCGACAATTGACACTGATATATACTCTTAAAAAACATCATTAATACTAGATACAGGGTATGAGAAAATTATATTAATATAGTTTTAAATTATTTTACATAAACTGATATATATTCATACTCTGATTATAAAAATTGATCTAAGATAATGTCCTCATGTCAATATAAGCTATTACATGAATAAAAATAAACATGGTGGTTAATATGCCCAGTAATATGCAACTTTCTCTTCCTAGCGGCTCTAGTGTTATCATAGGCCAACAATTAGCTATTACAGTTACTTTAACATCTGATACATCTATATCTCCTGAGACAGACTTCTATTTAAGTAATAATACAGCTATCATATATATAGACTCCTCTAATATAAAATTGGGTAATGGATTAGGATTGTTTATTGTTAACTTACAAGTATCACCGGAAGTCAATGATGGTGATACTATTACTTTTGATATAGGTTCATCAGATGATAACTTCCCCACAATACCCATCCAATACACAGCCAGGACTCTAGATCATAATTCTTTAATTTTAAAATGGGATTCACATTACATACAGGTTCCGCATAATAAAAATATTCCCCCAAAGGGGAAATTTGTCCGAGCTACAGCATTCGTTAAAGACGAAAATCAAAAATCAATACCTAATCTTTCTGTTGTAATCTCTGCCAACTCTATTTTCAGTTTGGAAAAGGTTAATTTTTATAAATCTGATAATATAAATAAAATAAATGTTTTATCATTTAATAATGATAATGAAATGATCTTAAATACAGATAAAAAAGGACGTTTAATTTTACATGTATACCCTAAAGAATCTCAAGCACTGATTCTTAGTTTGTACACTGAAGTATATGGTGTATCCGGGCAAATAGAATCAGAAGGGGGATTGCAAATTCTTGATAAGAATACACCGGATGATAATGATAAACTGGCAGCTCCAAGAATAGATGGGTTTAATGGAGGTGAATTAAATAATGAAGGACAAACAACATTTCTTGTCAAAGTAGAAAAATATAATGATTGTAGAAGAGGTGATGTCATTCATTTTTCAGTCAATGGAAAATATAATGATTATTATTATACTGTTGAAGATATTAACAATCTTGGAGATTATAAAATACCACTTCCCTATTCTATGTTTCCCATAGATATGACTATTGAATTCGCCTATACCGTTTCCCATAACAATAGCAATATTTTATATTCAAAATCATTAGAATTAACATACTCAGGAGAACCCTGGCCAGCTCCAACTTATTATGATAAATGTGTGGTTTACTCTAGTTTTGGACATGATGACCAAAATAATATTATACAAGAATTTCCCACCACAGAATGCATTGGGTTTAATGAAAATAATGTTGTCAACTGCTATAATATATCTAATTATTATAAAAATAAACATAGCGAGGGGTTATTTGTCCTAATTACAGGAACGAACGATCCTGATGATAAAACCAAACCACCATTAGGAAGCAAAATATATTTAAAACTGAATATCACTGCAAATTATCGCAGTCCTCATAAAACTTACCCTGGAAAAATACCTGAAACACCAGGGCCAGATGGTAAAACCGCTGTCGGAGTAATCAGTATTCCATATAATATTCTTAATGGCTGTGGTCAATATGAAGATTGTCATGCAGGACTTATTCAATTTGATTACCAAGCCACAAGTGACAATGGAACCATCCAAGCAAAATCTTGGAAAGGAAGAATTAGTACAGCTAATGAAGGTACACCGCCTGAATGTTAAATACAATGACATCACCATATAATATATAAATGTGATAATTATTATTCATTAGATAATCATGATATTTTTATTTACATTATTATTTCTTATCTGAACTTAAAACTTTACTTTCTTTTGTATAACTTATATTAATTAAAGGAATGAATTATGATTAATGAAGATGCATTACTGGCTGCACCCATTATCTCTGGAGTTAAAGATGGTGTTTTAGATAAATCTAAAATAGATGATTATATTTCATTGTACGTCCCTAAATACGAAGGAATAAGTAACAAAGACACTATTATTCTTAATTTTGTTAAAGAGTTTAACTATGAAGTTTCAGACCCTCATGGTTTAGCTGATCCTATCTTGGTCGGAAAAATTCACAAAAACGATGTTCCAGCTCAGGAATATGTAGCCTCCTATACTCGTAAACAATACTTTGGTAATGTTGAATACTCGGAACCTTTATATGTAAAAGTTATTAATGGTACATCTTCTCAGCCATCAGACAAAGAACCCTTTATCGTTATGGGTGCTCGTTATGCTGACCTTGCTGTAGCTAATGGGCTTAAAGCACCACAGCGGCTGACTGCTTGGACTAAAGAGGGTAATCCACATCCAGTAACATGGACTTATATAGGTGGAACACCATCATTCACTTCTCCTTTTTCACATATTAATTCCCCATTTTTCTATGATTCTGCTCCGTGGCTCCCCATTTCAGTTCAAGACGAACAAGGTAACAAGCTCAAAATAAACCCAATCAATGTGTTTGGTAATGGTGGTACGCTAGGTCTTCCAAAGGCAGATTTTAACGATCCAATGGAAGAGCAATATCCCTCTGCTTTTGCTGTGCTGCTCAATGACAACACCATGGTCGGTTGGGGAGGAACCTTCGGTAATTCCTATATTCAACCTGGAGTTAAAACCATTACTACAAATGGCCCCTCTTATGCTGGGCTTAATGTGGGTTCAGGTACATTATGGTATCACGGTGATTCTAATAGCTCTAACCTCCCTACTGGTTCCTTTGATGATGTGGGAGCAGGTGGAAATAGCTTTTTTGCTGTCTCGGAAGCTAACCAGCAGATGGAAGCCTGGGGAACAATGGCTGGTATTTATACTTATCCTGGAGATGGGAAGAATGTTTTTGTAGGAAATAGTTTGGCTATTACTATATATAATCCCGGTACGGAACAGATAAAAAGTTGGTGGAGTTCATCAATGGAGAACTGGAATATAGAGCCGCGTTATTCTTCTATTTCGAAACCACGTTACATTACATCAATGTCAACAAGGGGATTCGCCGTTATAGACGAAAGTGGTGATCTTTCTACTTGGGGTGATTTGAGTGTATTTGGCGACTTTAATCCCCCACATCAAGATTTTATACAAGCTGCTTCAATTACTCCCTTTATTAATCACCTTGGGGGGCCAATAGGTAATCACGCAGTTCACCGTGATGGTACATTATATAGTTGGTCGACCACAGGCTACAGCTTCGATGGCGACTCATTTAGTAATGGAGTAGATATAGCAACCACTAAACAAAAATTTCTTATGCCAGGAGGCACCCCTCCACATGGCAAAGTATATTGGGCTGGAGTGCAGAATTATAACGACGGCCCAGTGTACGAGGAATTTGTAGCTCTCAAGGATGTGGTTCAAATAACTTGCTCAGCTAATGCATCTGCGGCATTACGTCAAGATGGTACCGTATTAACCTGGCAAAATGCTGAACCTAGTAGCGTTAACTTTATACCCCAACCTGAAATAAAGAATGTAAGGGCCATCTACGCAACAGGGACAGCATTTCTTGCTCTGACAGCAGATAACAAAGTCCATACCTGGGGTGGCTCTGATGGTGGTGGAGATAGTAATGAAATACAAGCACTATTACAGGGTAAGCTGACCTACTATATGGATTAAGATGATATCTGATACCAGAATAATAGTTAGTTCACTCTAAACCAGAAGGCGCAATCAACGTTGATGTTATATGACAGGTTGCGCCTTATTGCTTACATATATTGATCAAACGCTCAACTGCATCATTAGGGTGTAATTCTGTTTTCTCCACTCCCCGATTTGGGGCAAGTATATTTAAAAACTATCCTCTTTCCCCGTGATTTTTTAGTCACCAAATAACAATATATTGATATTAAATAATTTCTTAATGTTGGCACACTTTTCGCTTTTCTCTATGCAACACCGGTTTTATAAAAATTGATCATCCAGAAATGCCCCTTTAAGATAAAATGACATCCTTCTTGCATCGTTCTATCAGGCTGACGTAACCCAGGAGAATTCAGTATGTCCATTAAGCAGATTTTATCCATGATTGAAGAACATCAGGTGAAGTTTATTGGCTTACGTTTTACCGATACCAAAGGTAAAGAGCAACATATCACCATCCCAGCCTACCAGATTGATGAAGACTTCTTTGAAGATGGAAAAATGTATCATTTCGCCTGCCTTTGAGGTCATTTTCAGATATTCTTGTCAGATTGAGTAATAATATATTCGCCTGAATTTCCTGTCTGACGCCTTTCTCAGTATGTGAATGAAAATCCTCAATATCTAATATTGATTTGGAAATTTTATATAACTCATCTATATTCCATCGTTTATGATACTTAGCATGACTTGATAGAGCATTTAATAACTGATGTAACCACGTTCTAAAATAACGACGGGATTTTCTCCCAGATGGATACAATATCTTTATTATTTGACTGTCACTTCTAAAGGGTTAGAGGTATCTATAGCCTAATGGCTTCCTTAATCGAATGCCATTGTCCGGCGTACAACCCCGTAATAATAAAAATCATCAACCAGATTTTGACAGGTGGTTGCATGTGGTGCCTTCCTTTATTTTAAGGGAGAGAGGAAAACCTGATTCAGGTGAATAGTAACTTGGTCTGACACACAATTTGATAACTACCAAAGTAAACTTGAACGAAGACACATTATCAGTAACCAGGCAAGCCGCATAGCGGCTTGCCTATAATTCAATATACAATTAAATATTATATTTTATGCAAATCAACACATTGTATGCCACGCTTAAAGATATTCACATCATCCGGCTACCAGATACAAATGTTGCATATATAGAAATTGCTATAATACTGATACATGTACCACATAAATTAGAACGAGTTGCACACCCACTACCCAAATAATGAGTTTCAAGCACAATTATATTGGCTGCGGGTAGTAATAAACATCAGGTGCTTAGCTCCCTGACTTAAACGAAACACAGGTTATTTAGGAATTCCTCTTATGAGAATATACAGATACGCTGTATTGCCAATAGCCCTTAAAGTGGCTTTATTTTTTCCTGGAATGAGCGTTAATGCAATAGCGGCCTCACCATGTAAAACCACAATTTCCGAAGATAGGACAGAACCCTGTAATCTCTCAAATGGCGAAAATCTTACTATCGATAAAGGCGTATCAATTGATATCCCCCTAGGGCCGCCAGAACAATCATATAAATATGGTCTGAAATACAATGCTGTCAATGTCGGCGGTAGCAATAATATGGCTCCGGTTACTTCCGTCGATCACATTGAAAATAACGGAATTTTGAAAGGAGAAAGTGGAGTCACAGTAACTTACAGTGGTTCTGTTGAAAAGCTGCTTAATCATGGAACCATAAGTGGAGTGAACGGAGCCATATGGGTTTCTGGTCATATGAAGATGCTGGATAACTATGGCTCAATCAAATCCATAGGTGATGATCCTAAGAAGTTACTTAATTCAATAATGATCCAGCAGGCGTTTGACTCAATTAATAATGGTCAATACGGACGAGTAAATACCATCCTGAATCAGAAGGAAGGATCGATTTATGGGATATCTGTTACAACGGCAGTACTTGAGACTCTTGATAATTATGGAATATTGTCTCAGAGGAGTATTTCCAACCATACTCACTCAACGTTTACTATCGAATCTGGCAGTAATGCCGGCACTTTCAATAATTATGGAATAGTGACTGGATCCAAAGCCATTGTTATTAACAAAGGAGGTTATCTCGAAAACCTCAATAATCAGTTTGGGAGCAAAGGAATAACTGCCGATGAGGATGCCATTCAGGTCACTGGGCAAGGCATGGCTTCATTGGATGTGAATTCCCCGATCAGGCCGTCCAAAATTAAACAGATTACCAACGCTTCCTCCATACGTGGAAAGCGAAATGGTATTTATATCGACGATAAAGGTGTTATTGATACCATCACGAATCTGGATACAGGCGTGATACAAGGGGATCAACATGCTCTATATAATGCTGGCACAATTACTAATGGTATTCACAATTTCGGTTCGATCACTGGCAATGTCGAGCTTGAAAGCGCCAGCCTTTATCTGTATGGCCCGAAGGCAATCCTTAAAGGCGATGTCTCTGGAACGAAAGATTCCGTTGTTACGATTGGGGGTAACCGCTCTACTGCGGAAAATCTAGACCTGACATACACCCACGACATGAATGTCGGAATTGTTAAGATATTATCGGGAAGTAAGTTACGTTTAGGCGACGGACATACATCGGGAAAGATTTCCAACAATATAGATAATGAGGGAGATCTTTATTTCAACCGTAGCGATAATACGACAATTTCCGCTTTAAATAACAGTGGTAGAGTCGTGGTTGGCGGAGATAACAACGCTGTAGGGCGTATGCTGACGATTACGCGTGATTATAGTGGTAATAACGGTACGGTGGTTTTATCGACTGTATTGGGAGGTGATAACTCAAAGACTGACAGACTTGTGCTGAAGGGCAGCACATCGGGTACAACTCATCTCGTGATCAACAATGTCGGTGGAACGGGTGCACCAACAGATAAAGGTATCAAAGTTGTTGATATGCAAGGTGCATCGGGCGGAAATTTTCGTTTGGTTGGTGACTATAGTTATAAGGGTGATCCAACTATTGTAGCGGGTGCTTATGCCTACCGTCTTTATAAGAATGGCACCGACAATTCAGATGAAAACTGGTATCTGCGCTCATCGTCGGGCGGTTCAAAACCCGCATACCAGGCAGGCGTTAGCGTTTACGAGGCTTATGGACGCATGTTGCAGATTCTGAATGCACCAGAGTCCTTGCGTGACCGAACCGGAGGACGTAAGGATCGGGTGCTTGGCATAGGTGAGTTCAGAAGCCCCGCTGGCGAAGACAGCACAGACGATAGTACAAGCCAGATACCCAATGGGGTATGGGGGCGAATGACCGCCACTTACGGTAAATTGTCGCCACGTGTCTCTACATCCGACGCGGATGCAACCACCTATAATATGTTCCGTGCTCAAGTTGGCATGGACAAACGTTTTTATGAAAATAACCAAGGTTCAGTCACGGGCGGTATTTTCCTGCAATATTCGAATATTGATGCAAATGCCGGCTCTGTGCATGGTGAAGGTAACATTCGTGCAAATGGTTATACGCTGGGTACGACAAGTACGTGGTACGGCAAGAACAAGTTTTATTTGGATGGCCTAGCCCAGATGACCTACTTTGACAATGACCTGAATTCAAAGACTGCTGGCCGGTCTTTGGGAAATGGTAAATCCGCGCTAGGGTATGCATTGAGTCTGGAAGCAGGACAAGAGTTTGACTTAAATCAGGCATGGTCATTGACCCCACAAGCACAACTCGTGTTCTCTTCCATAAATATGAATGGATTTCATGATCCGTTTGGAGCCAAAATCCATTTTGACCGAAGCGAAAGTCTGAAATTTCGCGTAGGCACGACGATAGACTATCGTCAAAAAGCCACACATTTATATGGTTTTTTCAATATTAATCAGGAGGTTTTGGGGCGTAATGACTTGACTAACGTCGCCGATGTTGCCTTTATCAGTGGCAATGACCGAACTTGGGGGGACGGGGGGGCGGGAGGTTCCTATAGTTGGGATAATGGAAAATCTTTCGTCTATGGTCAGGCCTCAGCCAACACCAGCCTGAATAATTTTGCAGACAGCTACGAGTTGAAGGCCAAAATCGGCATAAAGACGACATGGTGATTCAGTCAGTACCTGCCTCTGGAATTAACAGAAAACCGTGGGAATGATGTCCCACGGTGAGAGTTTTCAAAGCTTTTATATGAGCAAGAGAAATGTCTCTGGTTAAGGTCATATAAGTTCTCAGTTTATCGCGTATCTGATAATACATTGATTTTACAATCTTTACGGCTGTAGTACTAAGCATAAAAATGGCTCTTTGAAGCCGCACAGATTTTTAGGTACATCAGGCGCAGAACCCATCGAGGCGCAGGCAGCCTTGCCTATAATGACGCCGGATAGATTTATGCAAGCCAGCCATACATCAAAATGAGTATTGCAAAAACGGAGGTAACCATAGATTTTATACTCTCACACATCAGTCAAAATGGTCTGCACTTCCCTTATTTTTCACCATAATGGTGCAAATTTGTTTTTTTGCCCACCAATTTCACTAACTTAGTGCAATTTTACTTAAAACTTGACTGTGATCTCTTCGGTTTTTACCCACCAACCCACTCATCTGCTGATCTTAAAGACTTTTAAAAAGTTGGCACGCTTTTCGCAGTACTCATAAGTATCAATTTTATAAGCATTGACCCTATACAGAGACACATCATCAGCCCATTAGATAACGCCGCATGTTCCTTGCTCCGTATTATCAGGCTGATGTCAACCAGGAGAACTCAGTATGTCCGTTGAACATGTTTTGTCCATGATTGAAGAACATCAGGTGAAGTTTATTGACTTACGTTTTACTGATACCAAAGGTAAAGAACAACATATCACCATTCCTGCCCACCAGATTGATGAAGACTTCTTCGAAGATGGCAAAATGTTTGACGGTTCATCTATCGGTGGCTGGAAAGGGATCAATGAATCCGACATGGTGTTAATGCCAGATCCAACGACCGCAATGCGAGATCCTTTCTTTGGTGATGCCACACTGATCCTGCGCTGTGACATCCTGGAACCCGGCACCATGCAAGGTTATAGCCGTGATCCGCGTTCTATTGCCAAACGTGCGGAAGATTTCCTGCGTGCAAGCGATATTGCTGATACGGTCCTGTTTGGGCCAGAGCCTGAGTTTTTCCTGTTCGATGACATTCGTTTCGGCAGTTCCATTTCGGGTAGTTATTACCATATTGATGATGTTGAAGCCGCATGGAACAGTGGAACACGCTATGAAGGCGGTAACAAAGGCCACCGTCCGGGCATCAAAGGCGGTTATTTTCCGGTTCCTCCCGTGGACTCCTCTCAGGATCTGCGTTCAGCCATGTGTCTGACAATGGAAAAAATGGGGCTGGTGGTTGAAGCTCACCACCATGAAGTGGCGACCGCAGGCCAGAATGAAATCGCGACCCGCTTTAATACTATGACCAAAAAAGCGGATGAAACCCAGATTTACAAATATGTGGTGCACAATGTGGCCCATTCATTCGGTAAGACCGCAACGTTTATGCCAAAACCGCTGGTAGGCGATAACGGCTCTGGTATGCACTGCCACATGTCGCTGTCCAAAAATGGCACCAACCTGTTCGCAGGTGATAAATATGGTGGCCTGTCCGAACTGGCGCTTTACTACATCGGCGGCGTAATCAAACATGCCCGTGCATTGAATGCCTTTACCAACCCAACCACCAACTCGTACAAACGTCTGGTACCGGGTTTTGAAGCACCAGTGATGCTGGCTTACTCAGCCCGTAACCGCTCTGCTTCCATCCGCATTCCGGTTGTGGCAAGCGCCAAAGCCCGCCGTATTGAAGTGCGTTTCCCTGATCCGGCCGCAAACCCTTATCTGTCCTTCTCTGCCCTGCTGATGGCAGGTCTTGATGGCATCATCAACAAAATCCACCCTGGCGATGCGATGGACAAAAATCTCTATGACCTACCAGCAGAAGAAGCTCAAGAGATCCCAACCGTAGCCTCTTCTCTGGATGACGCGTTAGCCGCTCTGGATGCAGACCGGGAATTCCTGACACGTGGTGGTGTTTTCACTGATGATGCCATTGATGCTTATATCAAATTACTGCATGGTGAAATCGAACGCGTACGCATGACGCCACATCCGCTGGAATTTGAACTGTATTACAGTGTGTAATGCCTGATGGCATTACAACTTTCCTTTTTTGTTGCCGTGAAACTTTTGGCCCATCTTCGGATGGGTCCTTTTCCCGCACGTTTGCGACGGCAGATGACACTTGATGAACAAATCACAGACTGAACGGAGAGACTGCTCGATTTATGTCTGAATAAGGTACAATGCACCAAAAAAGTGCAAAGGTTGGATGACGATGGTTGATTTTCCCAAAGCAGAACACATACTCGACTCACTGATTAACAGTGTCTTGGTACTGGATAACGATTTGATTATCCGCTATGCCAATCATTCCGCCATGCAACTACTGGCACAAAGTACGCGTAAATTATTCGGCACTCCCCTTCCGGTACTATTCAGCTATCTCTCACTGGACACAGAATTGATGCGTTCCAGTTTGATCAGGGGTCATGGTTTTACCGATAACGAAGTGATATTGGTGATCAATAATCACTCTCATGTGATGTCGCTCAGTGCCCAACCCATTTCCGAACAGTTTATTCTGCTGGAACTCGCTCCTATGGATAGCCAGCGTCGTTTAAGCCAAGAGCAGATACAACAGGCACAGCAGGCGGCTGCGCGGGAATTGGTTCGGGGGCTGGCGCATGAAATAAAAAATCCCCTTGGCGGGCTGCGGGGAGCGGCTCAACTGCTCGCAAAAGCATTGCCCAATCCCGCCTTGCGGGAATATACCCAAGTGATTATTGAGCAGGCTGACAGGCTGCGCGCCCTCGTTGATCGATTGCTGGGGCCACAGCATCCGGGAACCCGGATCAGCCAGAGCATCCACCATGTGGTTGAACGAGTCTATCAGTTGGTATCACTGGAAATGCCCGCTAATGTCACTTTGATCAAGGATTATGATCCCAGCCTGCCAGAACTGGCGCATTATCCTGATCAAATTGAACAAGTTTTACTGAATATGACCCGCAATGCACTACAGGCCTTGGGGGAGAAAGGCGGAACGATCACCCTGCGAACCCGAACCGCGTTCCAAATCACCTTACATGGTGAACGCTATCGTCTGGTAGCCAGAATTGATATTGAAGACAACGGCCCGGGCATTCCTCCCAACATTCAGGATACGCTATTTTATCCCATGGTCAGTGGGCATGAAGGAGGAACTGGACTTGGGTTATCCATCGCCCGTAACCTTATCGATCAACACGCTGGCAAAATCGAATTCACCAGTTGGCCGGGTCACACGGAATTTTCCATTTACCTGCCTATCAAGAAATAACCGAGCAAGAAATAGGGGAGAATAATGCAACGAGGAAAAGTCTGGATCGTTGATGATGACAGTTCTATCCGCTGGGTACTTGAACGGGCGCTGAGTGGCGCAGATCTGGAGTGCATCAGTTTTGAAAATGCCGATTCCGTGCTGACGGCACTCTCACAGGACTGCCCAGAAGTTCTGCTGTCGGATATCCGCATGCCGGGTTTGGATGGCCTGAATCTGCTTAATCAGATAAAACAGAGCCATCCACAGCTTCCCGTCATTATCATGACGGCCCATTCCGATCTGGATGCTGCCGTCAGTGCCTATCAACAAGGCGCATTCGATTATCTGCCAAAACCCTTCGATATTGATGAAACTGTCGCATTGGTTGAGCGAGCATTGAGTCATTACCGCGAACAACATCAATCATCGCGCAATCCGCAAGTAGCAGCCTCTGTTTCTGAGATGATTGGGGAAGCCCCCTCCATGCAGGAGGTATACCGGATTATCGGCCGGCTTTCTCGTTCCTCCATCAGTGTCTTAATCAATGGTGAATCGGGAACGGGAAAAGAGTTGGTCGCCCACGCGCTGCACCGCCACAGCCCACGAGCTTCATCCCCTTTTATTGCCTTGAATATGGCGGCGATCCCGAAAGACTTGATTGAATCAGAACTGTTTGGTCATGAAAAAGGCGCTTTTACGGGCGCCAATCAAGTCCGACACGGGCGTTTCGAGCAAGCTAATGGCGGCTCGCTATTCCTAGATGAAATTGGCGATATGCCGCTGGATATCCAGACTCGCTTACTGCGAGTTCTGGCGGAAGGGCAGTTTTATCGGGTGGGTGGCTATGCACCGGTAAAAGTTGATGTGCGCATTATTGCCGCCACCCACCAGAACCTTGAACAGCGGGTGACGGAAGGTAAGTTCCGCGAAGATCTCTACCATCGCCTGAATGTGATTCGTGTTCAATTACCCCCTTTGCGGGATCGCGTGGAAGATATTCCCCGTCTGGCCCACCATTTTCTGCAACAGACTGCCAAAGAATTAGGCGTTGAGGCCAAGGTGCTGCATCCCGATACCGAAATCGCCCTGATGCGTCTGTCATGGTCGGGGAATGTCCGCCAATTGGAGAATGTCTGCCGCTGGCTGACAGTGATGGCAGCCAGCAAAGAAGTGCTGGTACAGGATTTGCCTGCCGATCTGATTGAGAGCCCTACAACGGAACAAATCGGCAATCTTCCCTCCTCCCGTTCTGCACTGCCTGAACACTGGCCGCGACAATTGGCTGAGTGGGCACAGAACGCCTTAAAAGAGGGACGCACTGATCTCCTTTCCGATGCTTTGCCGTTGCTGGAGCGTACCTTACTCAATTGTGCGTTGGAATATACAAACGGCCATAAACAAGAAGCCGCACGTTTGCTGGGATGGGGAAGGAATACGATTACCCGGAAATTGAAGGAGTTGGGGATCGAGTAATTATTAATTTACTGGCTCAAATCAGACCGTTTCACATTATTAGCTTTGGTAACCAGAATATCCAGCTCTCAGGTAAAAATCTCTCAGTAATAGACGCTATCTATTACTGAGTAAGTATTCTGATAGATCAATGAATTGCGTTAATATTGCTTCATCGTTCGTTATTAATATCATGCCTTCATATCTGGCTTGAGCTACCAACATAAGGTCGAAAGGATCTCGGTGCTTTACCTTTGGTAATTTGTAATAGCTAAGAGAGTGCTCTATCGTTACCACCAGTGGCAAAAAACCCACTTCATTTTGTGCAACATCCGCTATAACTGTTGGCTCAAAAGAATAATCATTCCTATCAAGCCTGCTTTTTATCGCTATTTCCTGAATACTGACAGCACTGAAATAAATTTCATTGGCCGTATTCCTCAGCAAATTATTGACTTCTTTTTTCAGTTTCGAAGGATCAGCAAAATACCACAGCAAAATACCACAGCAAAATATGAGTATCTAAAAGGTAACGCATTACGATTAATCTTTCCCCTCAAACATAGAGAGAATTTCACGATCATATTTGGCAAACTTTAACCAATTTTTTGGCAAATGTTAATCTAATTGAGTCACCTGAAGTATAACGAATCAGGCCAAAAATTCGACTCAGCAGTAATAAGACAATAAATATAATTCCTCATATCACCCGTGAAAACTGCCGCCGACGCATCTGATTACGCAGGTAGCTATCAAAGCACATGCAGACATTACGGATCAACAAACGTCCTTTTGGCAATACCTGAATCTGCTTCTCCGTGATATCTACTAGCCCATCTTCCACTAGCGGAGCCAACAGTTGCAGGTCTTCGGCAAAATAGTCGGCGAAATTCAGCCCATAACGCTGTTCGATATCCGCAAAAGTCAGCCGAAAGTTGCAGATAAGATCTTTGATCACATCACGGCGAATACAGTCATCCTGTGTCAGCACTAAACCACGCCACAAAGCATGACCCTGTTCTTCCACCGCCGCGTAGTAGATTTTGAGATCTTTCTGGTTCTGGGAATAACTATCGCCCAACATGCTGATGGCAGAAACGCCCATGCCCAATAAGTCACACTCTCCCTGAGTGGTGTATCCCTGAAAATTGCGGTGCAAAACACCTTCTCGCTGGGCAATCGCCAGTTCATCATCAGGGCGGGCAAAGTGATCCATTCCAATAAACTGATAACCATTGCCCGTCAGGGTAGCAATGGTGTCCTGCAAAATATCTAGCTTCTGTTCTGCGCTTGGTAAATCATGCTCCTTGATTTTACGCTGCGCCGCAAACAAGTCCGGCAGGTGAGCATAATTGAACACACTCAGGCGATCAGGAGACAACGCCAGCACCCGCTGCAATGTAAAGGCAAAACTCTCTGATGTCTGCTTCGGCAGGCCATAAATCAAATCAATGCTGGTAGAAGTAAAACCCGTTTCGCGGGCGCGATTGACCAGTTCGAAGATAAAATCCTCATCCTGCTCACGATTGACCAGATGCTGCACTTCCTTATTAAAATCCTGTACTCCCATGCTCAGGCGGTTAAAACCCTCATGGTGCAGATGGTTAATCACATCCAGCTCGATCTCACGTGGATCAATTTCAATAGAAAGCTCGGCTTCCGGCAGAAAATCAAAGTGGCTACGCAGCACCGACATCAATCGGCTGATCTGTGTTTTATCGAGATAAGTTGGCGTCCCGCCACCCCAATGCATTTGGCTGACTTTCCGCTGGGAGAATAATCTGGCTCGTGCCGTGATTTCTTTTTCCAGAATATTCAGATAGTCATCTGCCTTATGCTTCTGGCGAGTGACCAATTTATTGCAGCCACAGAAATAACAGAGCTTGTGGCAAAACGGAATATGAATATAGAGAGAAAGTGGGCGATCGGGGTAACGCGCGGCGGCCTGTGCAAAAGCAGTATTATCGTACTGCTGGTTAAACTCCAAAGCTGTTGGGTATGAAGTGTAACGAGGCCCTGAATAGTTGTATTTCTGGATCAAAGGTAAATCCCAAACAATGGTTTGCTCTGACATACTTATTCCTTCCGTTGTTTTCGCTCCCCGAAACGCAACGCTTTTACCGAATTGCAGCGCTGTGTTCCGATGGCACGACTCAACCGATTTTTACGTCTCAATAGCTGCCATAGTTTACCCAATAACCACAATAAATAACATACTAATACTGTGGTTATAAGTAGGGTTATCAGAATGAATCTACCTTTATGATCGCGACAAATTTATGCTGGGATTACTTACCCTTCAGCAACTGCATGATATCTTCTTTCTTCTCTTCTTCGCTGTCATCTTCTTCCAGATTAATGCCCAGCTCTTCCATCAACTCATCAATACGATCAAGTTTCTCGTCAACATAAGCATTTTCTTCCTGAGATAGCTCTTCACCCTTCTCAAGACGTACCAGCAACTCATCCAGATGCTCATCCTGTTCCAGCATTGCCAGCTCTTCCTGTGGTGACAGACGCGGCTTCTGGCTGGCTTTCGGTTTTTCCACAACCGGTTTTACCACGACTTTTTCGCCAATAATCAAAGGAACCGGAACCTTACTGCCGATACGCGGATCTTGCCCCGGCTTGTCTCCAGAACGATTCTTGTTACTGTCATTACCGTGATTACGGTTGCCAGATGGGTGACCACTGTGTTTTTTCTGGCGTTTACGCTCACGCCCTTCAGCATTCAACTCTTCGCGGCTTTTTCTTTTTTGCTTACCAGCCGAAAATTTCGCTGGTGACTTTTTCTTTAACTGGTTCATAGCTTGTGACCCTACTCGCTTAATCAGAATATTTTTCGCGGAATCTAACAGAAACCACCTATAACATCCAATGTCATTCACTAATTGTTCAAAATTCAGCTAATATTCTACGGAACTTTAACTCAATCAATATGATCATTTGCCGCTATGCGTTTTTTTGATACTTCGTCTTATCGCATGCCGTTGTTTCTTTGGATCACGGGCTATGCGCTTTTGTGGGTAATCGCAAGCTACTCACTCGACCCCACTGTACCTTATGATGCTGTAGAAGCCTTGAATTGGGGGATGAATGGAGAGTGGGGCTCACCCAAAAATCCGTGGCTGGTGGGCACAGTGATGCTACCTGCCATTCACATCAGCACAATTTCCTTCAGTTTTTACTGGTATTTCACCCACTTTGTTGCCATTGCCATCGGAATGCTGGGTGTCTGGCGATTAGCCTTCCGGTTGACAGGTAAAGTTGAACTGGCGTGGCTTGCCATGCTGACACTGAATCTGTCCGGCATCATCAACTTCGATATCATTCCTTATAATGATAATTATCTGTTAGTCATGCTCTGGCCGTGGGCACTGCTATTTTTCCTGCGGGCCATTGACGATCATCCCAAATGGTGGCTGGCATTCGCCCTCACCACAGGGCTGGCAACAATGGGGAAATATTCTTCACTTTCTATCATTGGCTCCGTCTTTTTGCTCTCTCTGTTCGTACCCAAAGTGCGCCGTAGCTATAGAGAGCCCCTGTTTTATCTCGCTATCGCACTCTGGTTCATGCTGATATTGCCCAACGGCTGGTGGCTGGTGCAGAACGACTTCGCCGCGTTTAAATGGGTAGATTCCCAGATTCAGCAAGGGTTTAATCTGCATACCACGCGCGCGGTACTTTCCGTGTTCTATCCCCTGATTATCGTTAGTACGATTATTTACCTGTCAGGCGGACGGATTGGCTGGCCGAAACAGCAATCCAATGCGCTGGTCAATATCGTTATCCTACTGCCCCTGCTGATTATTTATGGCTGGTTTTCCTTCAATCAGGGCGGGCGAATGACCGAATGGCTACAACCATTTATGACGGTAGCACCCGCGCTGCTCGTCGGTTCACTGACGGTACTCCCCCGCAAACCCCTGAAAAATACATTGCGGGGTTTGGCAGTCTTTGCGGTATTGGTTTGGGTTGGCTATGTCAGTGTGATGATAGCTAATGCCCGTGGTGCAGGGCAAAAGTTCGCGGGTATAAAAACGTTCGCCAGCCAACTGGATCAGCGCTGGAATGAACTTTACCCGACCCCATTACATTATGTTGGCGGTGAATATCTGCATCAATGGCTGACGTTTTACAGTCATTACCGCCCAGAGACAATACAGCCTTGGGAGTTAGGTAATGGCGAGCCCCCTAATGTGTATAATCGCCATATCAAAGAGAGCAATATTGTGAAAGAGGGGGCGTTATTGGTGGGAGAGAAAGGTAAGAGCTGCGAACAAGAAAACTTCCAGTCTACACTCAAGCAATGGCCAGTGTTGGTCATCAGCTACAAGGAAGAATTCTCCTTCCAGCCACAGCCGAGTGCCAAAACTGAAACCGTCTGTATCGGTTTCATTGCCCCTGAAAATAATCAGTAACGATAACTAAAAAAAGCCTGGTAGTGAATACCAGGCTTTTTCTTATCATCCCTGCTATTTAGTGAGCATCGACAAACGCCATTTTCAGCACAAACAATAATGTCACGACGATAACGCAAGGACTGATTTCACGCCATTTCCCCGTTCCCAGTTTCATGGCGCAATAAGCGATAAACCCCAGCGCGATACCTTCTGTAATAGAGAAACTGAATGGCATCATGACCGCAGTGATAAAGGCGGGAACGGATTCAGTCAGATCATTCCACGTCACCCGTGTCAGGCTCGATGTCATCAAAACCCCCACATAAACCAGCGCTCCCGCGGTGGCATACGCCGGAACCATACTAGCCAGCGGGGAAGCAAACATCACCAACAGAAACAGCATACCCACCACAATAGCAGTCAGCCCGGTACGCCCGCCAACAGAAACCCCAGAAGAGCTTTCGATATAGGCTGTCACCGAAGACGTTCCGACATAAGAGCCCGCTACCGAGCTGATGCTATCCACATACAGCGCCTGCTTCATGCGAGGAAACTTACCACTACTGTCTGCAATACCCGCTTTATCCGTCACACCAATCAACGTACCGGAAGAATCAAACAAATTAACCAGCATGAAAGAGAAAATCACGCCGGACAATGCGATATCCAACGCACCTTTGACATCGACATTTCCGACAACGCTCATCACGCTTGGCGGCAGGTCAAAAATACCGTGATACTCCACATAACCCATCATCAGGCCGATGACGGTTGTGACGACAATGGAGACCAGTACGGCGGCATGAAAATTACGCGCTGCCAAAATGGCAATGATAAAAAAGCCCAATGTTCCCAGCAGGACATTATGGGAAGCGAAATTGCCGATTGAGACGATAGTGTCTGGATTTGGCACGATAATGCCCGCATTTTTCAGCCCCATCATGGCGATAAAAAGCCCGATACCGCTGGTGATACCGACACGCAGGCTCAAAGGGATATTGGCGATCATCCAATAACGGACGCGAAAAATGGTGAGGATCAACAACCCTACCGCACCCCAGAAAATCGCCCCCATCGCGACCTGCCACGAAATCCCCATCGCCCCGACGACGACAAAAGCGAAAAACGCATTCAGCCCCATTGCAGGCGCAACAGCAACAGGAAGATTGGTCATCAACCCCATCATAATGCTGCCAAATGCGGCAATCAGGCAGGTGGTAACAAATACGGCTTTGATATCCATTCCCGCCACCGCCAAAATTTGCGGATTGACAAAGACGATGTAAACCATAGTCAGAAAGGTTGTAAACCCGGCGATCATTTCGGTACGAACCGTCGTGCCATGTTCCTCTAACTTAAACACGCGCTGAAGCAGACCCTGTTGATTTGCAGGGCCAGAATTGAGTGTGCTCATATAATATTTATTCCCAAAAAACGAAGTTTTCGACCTATCCTACAGGAAACTTATTCAAATCGTTACCCTGAAAAGGTAAAAAAAGTAAACGATTGCGGCAAGCATAATCAATGAGTTAAATAACATAATGATTTTGTGGGGATTCATTGGCAGACATTATTTTATTCGCTATTTTTCCCATTCATCTTATGCCATGCCAAAAAGCAATGTAGTTCCTTAAGATAATTACTGTAATACTGGGTATTTAACATAAAGAATACCAGTAAGAAATTCACGACAATAATACACAAAGAGACATTGCTGTAATCCAGTATGCCAGTAACGAATTTTAAACCTATCAACGAAGCCAAAAGAACAATAAAGAGATAACGAGCTAAAATTAACATTTTGAAACCCAATGAAATTCCTCGATGTGTCAGCAAGATAGAAAGACTGACGAATATCACGGCAACCACCACAGAGAAAAACGCGACGGGGATACCATTTTCATTATCCAGACCAGATGCCAACATAAATATCGCCATGACATAAGCTTTCGCCAGTAAGATAATGGCAAACAGTGTCATAAATAACGCGTTTTTCGATACTCCGAAATTCAATAGATGCTGATATTTATTTAGTCTTTTCTCGGCCAGCAAAGTACGATCGTTCTTTTCCACTCTTTGATTAAGCTTGTCGCTTTCTTTGAGAGTAGTGTTGAGGTTGGTATTTAGCACACTATATTGCCAAAACATGTTGAAAATAGGGGTTTTCGGCGAGTTCTTCTGAGACTCGATAGTATCAGTATCGCCTTCGATTATCCCAACAAGCTGTCTTCTCAAAACATAATTTTTGGTTTTGAACCACAGAGTTTCTGTCATGGCTTGGGAAAAAACCGAACTGTTAATAATGACTCGATTTGAAAAAAAATTGAAAAATACAATGGTTAACAAATACCATTCATGGTTCATATAATATATAAAGTAATCAAGCAGAAGAATAGCAATTGCAGAGATAATGCTTAATGTATTCAGTATATTTAGGGTTTTTAAAGCAAAAAGATTTCCTCTATAGCCATAAAATGTCGATAGAAAGATTATCGAAAGAATAAACATACTGGCGGAACGACGGAACCCCGCAGCATCAGAGGATAAATAAAAACCATAAAATACAGTAACTAATATCACATAAGAAACGAATATCAGTATGGGGAATAATGCCAGTAATATATTTGCTTCTGCGGAATGTCTGATATCGACTCGATCTTTGAGTCTGACAAAATTCGGATCATCAATTAATGAACTATCATTATTTTTAGCTTTATTATCGATATTTTGATACAATTTAATTATTTTACGAAAATGGTGATTAGTTAATATCGAGTTCATATTGTATTTTCCTGTTTTTTTCTTTTTCCATCTCTTATTTTTTTACGCTTTTCCAATTTCATAACCCTTGAATACTCCCTTAACTGCTTCTTATTAAATCCTTTTATCTTATCCAGTTCATTATTAAAAATAACACGCTCAACTCTGACGCACATTTTAGCCCATATAAAACCAGAATAATATTCACCATTCAATATTAATTTGATAAAAAAACAACATAACGCTATAGAAAGAAAATAAAAAAAATCAGAGTCAGACACTCCACTCAAATAAGATATAGATAAACTAAAAAAGAATACAACAGTATTTGTATATTTTTGGATAACAGGACCATAATAATACCCACTCAAAGTAAGACCAATATGAGAAAATGAAATAAAAGCACTAATTATTAATGACAAAATAAAAGAAAATGCTTTTATTTCATAACTTGGATTTCCTATTAATAAACTAGGTATAGCTACCGCTGCACCTGAAAAAAAAGCCATATAAACTATAGTAATGAAAAATATTATAAAACCTATTTTAAACCGACCAGGATAAGAAAAATATTTATTATAACTAAGATCATTCAAAGTAATATTTTCTAGTAATGGATCAGTATTCTGTATTTTTGCTTCCAGATCCTTAGTTTTAACCAAGAGTTTTTTAAACTCTGTGTTTAAAACAAAATATTTTATATTCATATAGTCGTTACCACAATCAATGTATTAATGAAATCAATATAGTAATCAAAAGTGTTCAGATAAATAACTAACAGGATTTTCGTAAGCAACAGAGAAAATAGAACCAATCATATAATTACCTGACGTTAATATATTTTCTGGATTCCTAATTGTTCCTGTCATTCCACTACCTACAAACCCACTAGTTGCGATGAGAGAGTCTCTCAGATGGTTCCGCAATGCCTTCTGTATAGATTCTGTAGGATAACGTTTAATGTACCGCCCCTGTTCTATTGCATTTTTAATTGCTTGATTAGATATTCCTGGATTATTGTGTCGCATAATTTCTTCAGTTAGCCGTTTCCTCTCATGCCTCGGCATCTTTTTCAGCCATTCTGATGCACGACGGGGAGACGTCGCTTTCATTATCTTATAAGTTTTATATGCCTCCTTTAGCACGGCAGCCCCAGAAGTAAGGGATATTACATCCAATAGAGTTGTCGTTGTAACATACCAATTTTGTGAGTCTAACCAAGCAACATGCTCTACCCCTTCCTTCCCTGCACCTGTCAGTTGATAAATTCTATATCCTCCATTTACACATTGCAGGCCAGATGCTGCTATACCACCATAAGCTAAAATTGCTAAAGGGGTACTCACTCCCCCTGTAAATGGTACTGCTATTCCCGAACCAAGTAATCCTAATACCGATAGCACAGCTCCACCACACGAAATCGCCGTCGATCCAATTTCCCACACCAGACTCGGTTCAGAAACCGTTTTTGTCAGCTCGACTTCTGGGGCGTTGCCTGCTTCAAGATTGAAGACAATGATATGTGTTAACTCAGAAGAAACAGGGCTTCCACGTCTTTTTGATGGCCTGACCAAATAACGCTTAAATAACCCATCTGAATAAATAATTCCGGCACCATAAAAATCACGGTGGCAATCCAATGCATCAGCAATAACCTGAAAATCGATATTGTCAGCACCATGATGTATGGAACCAAACATTCTGGCATGCTGAAAATCTGGTAGCTTACTTTCATCAAATTCATTTCTTAATTGTGATGTAAGGCTGTCAAATTGCATTTTAATCACCACTCATGATTATTTAATTGTATACAGTTTTAAAATAATTTATACGACTTAATAAACGGTTTCTTCCCAAACACAATACCCTGATGTACCCGCTATATGATGTTGGCAAACAATATCTTTATATTGAACTGCAACAACCTCTTCTGGCTGCCGATCGTTATGATTCACAGAATGTGGATATTGAACATTAACATTTAATAGCTTTGCGTTTCTTAAATTGACAGAGTAATAGCGTTCTTGCCCACCCGCTTGCGAAGTCCGGTAAAAATCAAACATGAGATCAAGTTCTTCATTGTTTGAAATTGCCATCAGTAGTAATGGTGACGATTTATCCAGAAGCTTAATAAATTTAACAGGCTGATGTGCAACGTTTTGTGCACGAGAAATGCCATGATTAAATTGTAATACAAAAATCTGATCTTCATGACCTAACTGGAATTTATTGCCAATAGAATCCAGTGTAGAACATCCCTGAGAAATCAGCCCCTGAAGCTTTCCTTTAATTGTCACATAAATCGAATTTGCCATATTTTATTAACCCTTTGCCATGATTAGCCTGATTCATATTTAACCATTATAGAGAGGTTTTGAATCAAAAAACACCTATTATCTTTCAAAACATCACACAGTCATATATATAAAACTTTTGGCTTTTTTAAGGGAAAAATCAGACGAGTAAACAGTATAATCTACAGTTTTTTTAGCTTGTCATAAAAAAATCCCCTGCCTTAACAGCAAAGGATTAATACAATCACAAAATATCTGACCAGGCTCAAATATTAACTTTTGGAACCACTATCAATGCTTTTTTACGCCAGAAACCGAAACGTGTTGTTCTTTCCCGTTGTATCGAAAAACGGCGGGCGACAGAGTTGGCAATGAGCTCCAGTGATAAACACATGACAAAATAAACCAGCGCAACAAATAAAAAGACTTCCATCGGATATACCATGCTACGGTTATTTACCTGTGTTGCCAAAAATGATAATTCTGCCACGCCCACAATATAGGCCAATGAAGTATCCTTAATTAAGGCAATCCATTGGTTAATAAATGACGGCACCATCATTCTCAATGCCTGCGGCAAGACGATATACCACAATACTTCCCAACGGTTGAAACCCAGCGATAACCCTGCCCGCCATTGACCTTCACCAATCGCCAGAATGCCCGCTTTGACGCCATGCGCCAGATAAGCGGAGGTGATCAACGCCAGTGCGCAGACCACAGTGGTGATTTCGGGAATTTCCATTCCCAGCACCACCGGCAGCAGAAAGTAAGTCCAGAAAATCAGCATAATCACGGGAATGGCACGGAAGAAGCCCAATATTGCCGCGAGCAGGTTAACCCAGAAGCCTCGCAACATCGCCAGCGCAATACCTGCCACCGTACCCAAGACAATGGAAATCACCCCTGCCATGATACTGATCACCAAGGTTAGCGCCGCGCCTTCCAACGGCCCATCAGGAAAGGTGCCGAGCAACAAGTAGCGCCAGTTTTCCGTAATAACGGTAAAATCCATATCAGTATCCCCTCGCCAGTGCTCTCTGTTGACGCCACTGTCCCCAACCTTCCATCACCGCAATAATGGCAATATAAAGCACTGTCGCGACACCAAACGCCTCAAAGGTTTGCAGTGATTGCGTCTCCACCTGACGGGAAGCGTAGGAAAGCTCTGCGACACCAATCGCCATCGTCAATGAGGAATTTTTGACAATATTCATGTATTGCCCCAACAGGGGTGGCATGGCGATTTTCAATGCCTGCGGCAGCACGACATAGCGCATGGCCTGCCAGCCCGTTAACCCCAATGCATAGGCAGCGTATTTTTGCCCACGACCGACGCCCTGAATGCCTGCTCGCAGTTCCTCAGCCACAAAAGGCGCGGAATAGAGCGTCAAGCCAATAAACCCCGCCAGAAATTCGAAGGATGGCCATGCCAATGTCAGACCCGCAATGGGGATTTCATGAGAGGTATTCAGCCAAATCATGGCGGCCTGCGGTAAGATTTGGCCGGAGGCGAAATACCAGAAAAACAGTTGTACCAACAGGGGTGTATTGCGGAATACCGTGGTGTAAACCGTAACCAGCCAACGCAACGGTTTGATCTGGCTGTCCCGTGCTGCGGTAATCATGAAACCCAGTAAGGTCGAAGAAATGATGGTGCAGGCAGAGAGCCATAAGGTGATCAGGAACCCCTGCCAGAGCCATCGCAGATACTCAGGAGCCAGTAAGTGCTCGGTAATAAATTGCTCAAACATATCATTCACCGCATAAACAAACAGCAAAGCCCCGCAAAAACGGGGCTAGTTTCAGGCGTTATTTTCCTAAAGTAGATTAAGGTTTTGCCTGACTGTCTAATGGGGCGAATTTGAAATCACCACGCGGCTGAGCCGATTTAGTCTCAGCGCCAAACCAACGATTGTAAATTTTCTCCGCTTCACCCTCTTTTTCCAGTTTCAGCAGCGTCTGGTTAACCACATCAATCAACCGATCTTCCCCTTTGGTCGCGGCTACAGCCTGATATTCACGGGTAATACTGAAGGGTGAGATTTCAAAATCCGCTTTTTGCGCTTCCGGTACGTTTGCCAGCAAGCCAACCAATTTCGCATCATCCTGCGTGATCGCCTGAACGTTGCCATTCCTTAAGGCCGCAAATGCCAGGGGAGTATCGTCATAAGAGATGACTTTTGCTGTCGGATAACGCTCACGCAGAGTGATTTCCTGTACGGTGCCTTTATCTGCCCCAATACGCAGCTTGGCGATATCATCCGGGGTTTTCAGGACACCTTTGCGGGCAATGAACTTCTGTCCGGTGGCAAAATAAGGGATGGAAAAATTGACCTGTTTGGCACGCTCATCGGTGATCGTGAAATTAGCGGCAATTAAGTCAATTTTCTTGGAAGAGAGCAGAGGAATACGGTTAGCTGGGTTAGTCGGACGCAGTTCCAGTTTCACACCGAGATCACTGGCGATCGCGTTGGCGATGTCCACATCATAGCCCGCCAGTTTTTTCGTTTGCGGATCGATAAAACCAAACGGTGGGTTACTGTCGAATACCGCAATCCGTACCGTACCGGCTTTTTTAATATCATCAAGTTTATCTGCCTTCGCCACACCAGAAACCAATGCCAGACTGGTCAGCAGCGCAACAGCCGCTACGCGGGATTGATTGCGAAATTTCATTGAACACCCCTGTTGGTAATAAAATATTTATTGTCCGACAAAAGCTATCAATTTCAATATAGTACTTGAAATAATATAAAATGATATGTTTATCATCTTTAGGAATAAGAAAGCCTGAAACGCCGGAATAAAATTCCCGCGTTTCAGGCAGTTAAGATCATTGGTCTTTGGTGAGCAGCTTTTCTAGTTCATCACCGCCAACGTGACGGAAATCCTGTCCTTTGACGTAATAGAAAATAAATTCACAAATGTTCTGACAACGATCCCCGATGCGCTCAATAGAGCGGGCACAAAAAAGTGCGGTCATAACGCTTGGGATGGTGCGAGGATCTTCCATCATGTAAGTCATCAACTGGCGGACGATGCCTTCGTATTCCTGATCGACTTTTTTATCTTCATGGTAGATGCGGATGGCTTCTTCCAGATCCATACGGGCAAAGGCATCCAGTACATCGTGCAGCATCTGGATAGCATGGCGTCCCAACGATTCCAGGCTGACCAGCAAGGGCTGCTGCTGCTGCGAGAATTTTTCCAGCGCCGTCTGGCAGATTTTATCCGCAACATCGCCAATGCGTTCCAACTCTGCAATGGTCTTGGAGATCACCATAATCAGACGCAAATCGCTCGCGGTCGGCTGGCGCTTGGCGATGATACGGACGCAGGCTTCATCGATCATCACTTCCATCATATTGACTTTATGGTCATCTTCGATGACTTGCCGAGCCAGCTCCCCGTCCTGATTGTGCATCGCCAGAATTGCCTTACTGAGCTGTTCTTCCACCAGCCCGCCCATTGTCATTAATTCAGTGCGAATATGTTCCAGTTCAGCATTGAACTGGCCGGAAATGTGTTTGCTGTGATTCAGATTGTCCATACGCTATATGGCCCCATATCAACCGTAACGGCCTGTAATATAATCTTCAGTCTGTTTCTTTCTGGGTGTGGTGAACAGCGTGTCTGTGTCACTGAACTCGATCAATTCTCCGAGGTACATAAATGCAGTGTGATCAGAACAGCGCGCGGCCTGCTGCATGTTATGGGTGACGATCACCACAGTATATTCCGATTTCAATTCACTGATTAACTCTTCAATACGTCCGGTGGAGATCGGGTCAAGTGCCGAGCACGGTTCATCCAACAACAAGACTTCCGGACGTATCGCAATACCACGGGCAATGCATAAACGCTGCTGCTGACCACCGGAAAGGCTATAACCACTCTGGTGCAGTTTGTCTTTGGTCTCATTCCACAATGCGGCTTTTGTCAGCGCCCACTGGATGCGTTCATCCATTTCAGCCCTTGGCAGTTTTTCAAACAGACGCACACCAAAAGCGATATTGTCATAAATGGACATCGGGAATGGCGTCGGTTTTTGGAACACCATGCCGACTTTGGCACGCAGTAGGGCGATATCTTGTTTATCCGTCAGGATATTGGTGCCATCCAGTATAATTTCGCCTTCTGCCCGCTGTTCGCCATACAGTTCATACATTTTGTTGAAAGTGCGCAGTAACGTGGACTTGCCGCACCCCGACGGGCCGATAAAGGCTGTCACCTTATTCTGCGCAATATCCAGTGTGATGTTTTTCAACGCGTGAAATTTGCCGTAATAGAAGTTCAGATCACGTACCTGAATTTTGCTTCCTGCAATGTCGTTAGCCTTATTCATCAGTTGTTTCTCTCTTAAATGCCTTTTTATTGCATATTGAAAATATCAATGCTTCTATCCGTGCTTTTTATTCTTAAACAGCACACGCGCCACAATGTTGATCAGCAGTACACACAAGGTAATCAGCAAGACTCCCGCCCACGCCAGTTGCTGCCAGTCAGAGAAGGGACTCATGGCAAACTTGAAGATGGTAACGGGCAGGTTCGCAATCGGCTGACTGAGATCAGTGCTCCAGAATTGATTGGAAAGCGAGGTAAACAGCAAGGGCGCAGTTTCCCCTGCAATACGGGCTATCGCCAGCAAGACACCGGTCATGATGCCGGATATCGAAGCCTTTAACGTAATGGCAGAGATCATTTTCCATTTCGGTGTACCCAGCGCATAGGCGGCTTCGCGCAGGTTGTCCGGTACTAGTTTAAGCATGTTTTCGGTCGTGCGGATCACAATCGGGATTTGGAGCAACGCCAGTGCGATAACCCCTGCCCAACCGGAGAAATGCTGCATTTTTGTCACAATCACCGAGTAAACAAACAAGCCGACGACAATCGAAGGTGCCGACAACAGAATATCGTTGATAAAACGGATCACTTCAGCCAGCCATGAGCGGCGGCCATACTCCGCCAGATAGATGCCGGCCATGATACCCAATGGCGTACCCAACACTGTTGCCCAGAAAATCAGCAGCCCGCTGCCGACGATGGCGTTTGCCAGCCCGCCGCCTTCGGTATTGGGCGGAGGTGTCATTTCGGTAAACAGCGCCAGCGACATGCCATCAATGCCTTTGGTGACGGTGGAGAATAAAATCCAGATCAACCAAAACAGGCCAAATGCCATCGTTGCCATAGACAGCAACAGGGCAATACGGTTTTTCTGGCGGCGCCATGCCTGCATCCGGCGACGGTTGTTCATCTCCGCCGTATTTATCGCGCCAACCGCACGTGGCTGATGATTATTGCCCGTTGTCATCTCAACGCCCCTCATTCTTTGCCAGACGCAGGATCATCAATTTCGACAACGCCAACACAATAAAGGTGATCACAAACAGGATCAGCCCCAGTTCCATCAATGCCGCGGTATGCAGGCCGGATTCCGCTTCGGCGAATTCGTTGGCCAAGGCGGAAGTAATACTATTCCCCGGCATGTAGAGGGAGAGACTGTCAAGTTGGTAGGTATTGCCGATAATAAAGGTCACAGCCATCGTTTCCCCCAACGCCCGGCCAAGCCCCAACATGACGCCGCCAATCACGCCATTCTTGGTGTAAGGCAGGACGATACGCCAAATCACTTCCCAGGTTGTACAGCCGATCCCATAGGCGGATTCTTTCATCATGACCGGCGTTTGCTCAAACACATCACGCATAACGGAAGCGATATAAGGAATAATCATGATGGCGAGAATGATGCCTGCCGTCAGAATGCCGATACCAAAAGCCGGGCCGGAGAACAGTTCTCCCACGATGGGAATACTCGACAGCACATCACCGACAGGTTGCTGGAAATAAGTGGCGAACAGCGGGGCAAAGACAAACAGCCCCCACATGCCATAAACGATACTGGGGATCGCGGCCAGTAGTTCAATCGCCACGCCCAGCGGACGTTTCAACCAGTTAGGTGCCAGTTCCGTCAAAAACAGGGCAATACCAAAACTCACAGGAACGGCAATAATCAGGGCAATCAGTGAGGTCACCAATGTGCCATAAATCGGCACCAGTGCACCAAATTGCTCTGCCGGCGCATCCCAATCCTTGTTCCATAGAAAACTAAAACCAAAGATCTTGATACTCGGCCAGGCAGCAATAATCAGCGAAATGATAATGCCCCCCAGCAGAAATAACGTCATCAGCGCAGCCAGTCTAACCAGTGCGCTGAAAATAATATCGCCATTTTTGCTTGGTGCTTTCAGTGCCGTTTTACGTTCGGCCATACGCTTAATTCTCATTTGGGTTAATTTCCCCCTCAGCAAAAGGGCGCAAAGGGGGATGCATCAAAGTGACCGATTCAACAACGGTTAATATAAAGATAATTTAGTACAGCGGTTTGCCACTGCTGTCTTTTATGTCGCGCTTCCATGCTGCACGTACCTGTCCAATGACTTCTTGTGGCAGGACAGAATAATCCAGATCTTTCGCCTGTTTTCCGCCCTGCTCATAAGCCCAATCGAAGAATTTCAGCACTTCAATCCCATTCGCCGCATTTTTCTGCTGTTTGTGGATCAGAATAAAAGTCGTTGAAGTGATCGGCCACACATTGTCACCTTTCTGGGCTGTCAGATCCTGAGCGAAACTTTTGCTCCAATCCGCCCTTTTCGCCGCAGCACTGAAATTCGCTTCAGTAGGCGCAACGACTTTACCGTCCGCCGAAATCAGCTTGGTATAAGCGAGGTTATTTTGTTTCGCGTAGGCGTATTCGACATAACCGATGGAACCGGGCAAACGCTGGACGAACGCGGCAATGCCATCGTTACCCTTGCCACCCAAGCCGGCCGGCCATTTAACCGTCGAACCCACCCCGACTTTTTCCTTCCAGAGGCTGTTCACTTTGGACAGGTAGCTGGTGAAGACGAAGGAAGTACCAGAGCCATCCGCACGGCGAATGACGGCGATATTCTGATCAGGGAGTTTGAGGTCGGGGTTCAGTTTGGCAATCGCCGGATCATTCCATTTCTTGATATTGCCCAGATAAATGTCACCGAGGGTTTTGCCATCCAAGACCAACTGGCCGGATTTGATGCCAGAAATATTCACGGCCAACACAATGCCACCGATCACTGTTGGAAACTGGAACAGGCCATCCGCCGCGAGTTTTTCATGAGAAAGCGGGGCATCAGATGCACCAAAATCAACGGTATGGGCAATAATCTGTTTCACGCCACCCGAAGAACCAATACCTTGATAGTTGATTTTATTGCCCGTTTCTTTTTGGTAGGAATCTGCCCACTTGGTATATACCGGTGCCGGGAATGTCGCACCCGCCCCCGTCAGACTGGAAGCAGCAAACGAAGACAGGGATGTCATGGCAAGTGCTGCTGCCATGATGCTCGCCACGGTGGTACGCATTGGTTTCATACTCCCTCCTGCTGGGATACGCATCATTAATTAAAAACAAGCGTCAAACTACGTCAACAACTTTGCTTTTATCTGAAAAAATGGTTCAGGGGAAAAATAGGTTAATTCAATGACAGTAAAATGTATTAATCATGACATTTTTATGACAATCCCTTTTGAAGAGGCGTTATTATTTCATCACCCGTGGGATATAAACGCGCATGGACAACCCGCCTTTTTCGCTTTTTCCGACTTCGATGTCACCATCATGGATATCGACGATGCGTCGGATGATGGCAAGCCCCAGGCCTGCACCCCCATTATTGTGAACGCGTTGCCCCTGTGTGAAGGGCTGGAACAGAGTAGCGCTCTCTTCTTCTGTCATCCCTGTGCCATTATCTTCCACCTGAAACCAGCCAGACTTCTCCGTAACGCCACTACTGACCCGAATCCATCCCTGTCCATAGCGTTGGGCGTTAGTGAACATATTGTTCAAGACGCGCTTGATTGACAGTGGATTAGCCATAATGAAAACGGGGTTGGCTGACAGGTGACTTTCGATATTTCCGACACCGTCATTTTCGACAGTAATCGCTTCGTCAAGCAGCCCGTTCAATTCGCAACATGACATTGGTACATTCTGCCCAGACCGCTGATAATCGATGAATTGATCGATAATCGCATTGCACTCCTCAATATCACGATTGATAGATTCCCGCAGAAAATTTTCTTTCCCTTCTATCAGTTCTATCGCCAGCCGTATACGAGTCAGTGGCGTACGCAAGTCATGGCTCACACCCGCCACCAAGCTAGCGCGATCCATTTCCAGCATTTTATGTCCCGTCAACATTTGATTAAACGCCCGGATCAGCGAGCGTATGGCCGGAGCTCCCGCTTCAGGGAGTGGTGCAACGATTTTCCCTTTTTCCATCTTTCTCACTGCCTTCTGCATCGTTCTCAATGGCTGTATCTGGGCGCGGAGGTAAAACCAGAATGTGATGGAAACAGTCAAAGCAGCCGTGAAA
Source organism: Xenorhabdus aichiensis (assembly GCF_028598775.1). Lineage (NCBI taxonomy): Bacteria > Pseudomonadati > Pseudomonadota > Gammaproteobacteria > Enterobacterales > Morganellaceae > Xenorhabdus > Xenorhabdus aichiensis. The sequence goes on along the minus strand of NZ_JAQRFO010000004.1, from coordinate 58,188 downwards.
ACACTGGCAAAGACATAAGAGAACACGATGGCAAATGAGAGTTTTTCCATCTCTACCAGTCTCTGGGCAGCCAGATAACTGATCATCAGGCTGCCCAGCACAATTACCAAAGTTAAATACAGAACATGGGGGAACAAAGCACGCAGCGAGAGCCAGAACTTTTTCATACCTTGCTTCCATCCGGCACAAAAACGTATCCCAGCCCCCAGACCGTCTGAATATAACGGGGATGGGCAGGATATTCTTCAATCAAGCGGCGCAGACGGGAAACCTGTACATCAATGGAGCGCTCCATTGCACCATATTCTCTTCCCCGTGCCAGACTCATCAATTTATCCCGCGACAATGGCTCGCGAGGATGGGAAACCAAAACTTTCAATACAGAAAATTCGCCGCTGGTCAGGGACAATTGCTCATCTTCATGGAACATTTCACGCGTTCCAAGATCGAGTTTGAATTTGCCAAACTTCACTACCGCATTATCCGGCCTTGGTGCCCCCGGTAACTCATGGCTCTGACGGCGCATAACCGCCCGCATACGGGCCAGCAGTTCGCGTGGGTTAAAAGGCTTGACGAGATAATCATCAGCACCGATTTCAAGGCCAACAATCCGGTCAACCTCCTCCCCTTTTGCTGACACCATGATAATGGGGATCGGGTTATGCTGGCTTCTCAATCTTCGACAGATAGATAAGCCATCTTCGCCAGGCAACATTAAATCCAGTACAATCAATTGAATGGATTCTCTGGTTAATAAGCGATCCATCTGTTCTGCATTTGCTACACTACGAACTTGAAAACCCTGCTCCGATAAATAACGCTCCAACAACGCCCGCAAGCGCATATCATCATCAACAACAAGGATTTTATAACTCTCTTGCATGTTTCAGCTCCCAAGATGCTCCATGCCCGCCATATCCATTACTCTCACAGAAACCCCAAACTTCAGTAGAGACTAACTGCATGTATTTTAAGGCTATTTACGGCATTATCAACAACTGCTTATGGTTCTGCCTGCCATCCTTGCTCCTTATCTCCGTGGTTTACCCCAACGGCTGGTAGCCAATCTCCAGAATCCAGTAAATCGCCATACCATTGGGAGTCATGACGGTGATTTCATCATCCACCTGCTTGCCAAGCAGCGCCCTGGCCACAGGTGAATCAATGGAAATCCACTTTTGGGCAGGATCAAATTCATCCGGCCCCACCAGACGAAAAATATGTTCTTCGGCTTTTTCGTTTTCGACTTTCACCCATGCACCAAAAAAGACTTTGCCTTCCTGTCTCGAATCAGGATCAACAATTTGCAGTGCATCAAGGCGCTTGGATAAAAATCGCACACGACGGTCAATTTCTCTTAATCTTTTTTTGCCATAAATGTACTCGGCATTTTCCGAACGATCTCCCAGTGCCGCAGCATCGGAAACAGCCTGAGTCACGTTGGGGCGTTCGACTTTCCAGAGATATTTCAGCTCCTGATCAAGCGCATGCCAGCCTTCTCGGGTAATGTAGTTACTCTTAGCCATGAAAAAACCCACTTGAGAAAATATGATTAATGGCGGAGTACTATATCTTAACCCATAAGATATTCGATGAAATCTGTCTCAACATGACCGAAATATCGCGCTAAACTGGAAATTATCGCGCTCTGCACGTATAAATGGAGCCAGTTTGAACCATGCCATTATTATGTTAGATGAATCTGGCACTGTCTGTGCAATATCTGATGATATCTACAGCCGCTAAGAAAGTTGAAGAAACCAAACCATGAATGAATCTTTAAGTCGAATCATTGCCGGTGAGTTACAGGCTCAGCCACAGCAAGTCCTCGCCGCCATTACTCTGTTCGATGAGGGGAATACCGTTCCCTTTGTTGCCCGTTACCGTAAAGAAGCCACCGGAGGTTTAGATGACACTCAGCTTCGCCAACTCGAAAGCCGCCTGGGTTATCTGCGCGAACTGTCAGACCGCCGTCAGACTATTCTGAAATCTATTGAGGAACAGGGAAAGTTAACCGTTGAGCTCGCACAGGCGATTAATACCACGCAGAGTAAAACGGAACTGGAAGATCTGTACTTACCGTATAAACCCAAGCGCCGCACCCGTGGGCAAATTGCCATTGAAGCCGGGCTAGAGCCACTGGCCGACCTGCTGTGGCAAGATCCGCAACAAACGCCAGAACTGGCGGCAGCCGCCTATGTTGATGCCGACAAAGGCGTTACCGATACCAAGGCTGCACTGGATGGCGCACGTTATATCCTGATGGAACGCTTTGCCGAAGATGCGGCTCTGTTGGTGAAAGTGCGCGAATATCTGTGGAAGAATGCGCATCTGGTCGCCAAAGTTGTCGAAGGCAAGGAAGAGGAAGGCGCCAAGTTCAGCGATTATTTTGATCACCATGAATCGATTGCCACCGTTCCATCCCATCGCGCTCTGGCCATGTTCCGTGGGCGCAATGAAGGCATCCTGCAACTGGCTCTGAATGCCGATCCTCAATTTGAGGAAGCCCCTAAAGAGAGCTATTGCGAACAGATTATCACCGATCATCTGAACCTACGGCTGAATAACGCGCCGGCTGACAGTTGGCGTAAAGCCGTGGTGAGCTGGACATGGCGCATCAAGGTGCTGCTGCATCTGGAAACTGAGCTGATGGGGACGCTACGCGAGAAAGCCGAAGACGAAGCGATCAACGTTTTCGCCCGTAACCTGAACGCTCTGATGATGGCTGCCCCTGCGGGCATGCGCGCCACGATGGGATTAGACCCGGGGTTACGGACAGGGGTGAAAGTTGCCGTCGTAGACTCTACAGGCAAGCTGATTGCCACAGATACCGTTTACCCGCATACCGGGCAAGAAGTCAAAGCTGCTGCTGCCGTTGCCGCTCTGTGCACCAAGTATCAAGTCGAGTTGGTCGCCATTGGTAACGGTACGGCATCCCGAGAAACGGAACGCTTCTTTGCCAACATCCAGAAGCAATACCCTGACGTCAAGGCTCAGACAGTGATAGTCAGTGAAGCAGGCGCATCCGTCTATTCCGCCTCTGAACTGGCAGCACTGGAATTCCCTGATTTGGATGTTTCACTGCGTGGTGCCGTTTCCATCGCCCGTCGCCTGCAAGATCCGCTGGCAGAACTGGTGAAAATCGATCCAAAATCTATCGGTGTTGGTCAGTATCAACACGATGTCAGCCAGACTCAGCTTGCCAAAAAGCTGGATACCGTGGTTGAGGACTGTGTAAATGGCGTCGGTGTTGACCTGAATACCGCATCGGTCGCTCTACTGACTCGCGTCGCCGGACTCTCCAAGTCAGTTGCCCAGAATATCGTGAACTGGCGTGATGAAAACGGCCGCTTCGACAACCGTAATCAACTGTTGAAAGTGAATCGTCTGGGGCCAAAAGCGTTCCTGCAATGTGCTGGCTTCCTGCGCATCAATCAGGGTGATAACCCGCTGGATGCCTCAACCGTTCACCCTGAAACCTATCAGGTTGTCGAGAAAATCCTGGCCACTACCGAACAATCCCTGTCTGAACTCATGGGCAATCCTAGCGCCCTGCGTGGTTTGCAGGCACAGGACTTTACCACGGATAAATTCGGCATCCCGACCGTTACGGATATCCTGAAAGAGCTGGAAAAACCCGGCCGTGACCCGCGTCCTGAATTCAAGACAGCGACTTTCGCTGATGGCGTCGAGACCATGAAGGACCTGCGCGTCGGCATGATTCTGGAAGGGACGGTCACTAACGTCACCAACTTCGGAGCTTTCGTGGATATCGGTGTACATCAGGATGGCTTAGTCCATATCTCCTCACTGTCTGATCGTTTTGTGGAAAATCCACATACTGTAGTCAAGACTGGCGATATCGTGAAAGTGAAAGTGATGGACATTGACCTGAATCGCAAGCGTATCGGATTGACTATGCGTCTTGATGAGCAACCCGGCGAAGCTCCGGCACGTCGTAGCGGTTCTCAGAGCAGTAACCCGCGTAATAGCAACGAACGCAATGGTAATGACAGAAACCGCCAGACTTCCCGCTCTCCGGGATCAACGGCATTGTCCAACAGCGCCATGAGTGATGCGCTGGCTGCTGCATTTGGCAAAAAGCGTTAATTCGGGATAATCATCCTCTAACTGGCTCGTTTGAGCCAGTTAGAGGGTCAACAGACCTTATTCGTAACAAATAGATAACTCACAAACTTAAAACGGGGTTATTAATTATCACTAAATGTATTTTTATTTCAAAACATGATGACATTAGGAAAAATAAACGGTCTTCCCACTCATCCCATCAGTAAAAATGCGATTGCCTTCATATAATTGACTCAATTTATTACTAATATAACAAATTTGAATGAGTCATTATGACTGACTATTCCTGCCAATACTCCGTATAATCTATCATTCAATAAATTTCATATTCATGAAAGCCTATTGAATAATATAAAAATATAACAGATTAATAATTCCATAATGCTCTGATATACAGATACATTCTGTTGAGGAAAAAGTTATGAATAAATATGCTAAAAGCAGTTTTGATTTACTCAGCAATATACGATTTTTCAGCCTTGCCACTCACCATCCTGATTCAGGCTCACCTTGGTCAGCGTCACTGCTGTATATTCCAAGATACGATCCATTACGCCTGATCTGGTATTCGAAATTGATTACCCGTCATTCGCACGAAATTTCTATCAACCCATTAGTCAGTGGCTCGCTTTACCGCAACCGGGTCAATCCTGACACATCACTGGATCTTGCAGGGGCACAGTTTATCGGCCAGGCTCACGAAATCCCGTACAATGAGCTGCAGGAAACTTACGATTACTACTTTAACTTCCTCTTTCCTGATGAAAATATCAGAAAGAAAAAAGCACGGCCTCTCAGTGAATTTCACGGCCATGGCCGCCGACGGTTTTATGAATTAGATGTTCAAGAATGGTGGGTATACGATTCCGAACTTTGGCACAATCAGCAAGATGATGGCCGCGTTTTTGTTCCACTAAGTGAATTGGCACATCCACCAAAAGGCAAATAGATACATTCATAAAATGAATTAAAAAAACAAATCAACAAGCCCCATATGTTATCGGGGCTTGTAATAGCAGGTATTCATTTCATCTTTCACCTTAAAACCATTCACTCTGTTTATCAATCAACAAATATTAATTTGAATATCTAATAGTAGCAATGCCATTTATTTTCAATTAAATAACCATTAATTTGATTAATATCAATTTCTTCCATCAAAATTCAGTGATAAATAAACATTATGGATATTGCCTATTATTATCACTCACAATCAAAATCAGAAATAATAAACGTACTTTTTTCTTGTGGTTCCTGCTTGATTAGGGATAATAATTCTTATAATCACTTACCTTTTCAGTTTTAATGGAAGTTTATATGTCACTTCTTCCAAATCGAAGTTATAAAATTCTGGGGTTTTCTGCACAGATTAGCCCCGCCTATCGGCAGAAATTATTGTCACTGGGGATGTTGCCTGGTTCCACATTTCAGGTCATTCGCGTGGCTCCTTTAGGCGATCCTGTACAAATCGAAACACGCAGAGTCAATCTTATCCTGCGTAAAAAAGACTTGGCGTTTATCACACTAGATAACACCCCACTCGAATGAAACTCAGTACAGTCACCAACAAAGTACCACAGAAAGTCTCATTCCCTGATTGGCAAAAAGTATGATGAAACAATTAACAATAGGTCTGATCGGTAATCCGAATGCCGGCAAAACCACGCTATTCAACCAACTCACCGGCTCCCGACAACGGGTAGGCAACTGGGCAGGTGTTACGGTAGAACGCAAGACCGGCCGTTTTACCACCGATGAGCATCAAATCGAGCTTGTCGACCTTCCCGGAACGTATTCCCTCACAACCATTTCGGAGCAGACCTCCATTGATGAACAGATTGCCTGCCACTACATTCTCAGTGGTGAAGCCGATATGTTGATCAATGTCGTTGATGCTTCCAATCTGGAACGCAATCTCTATCTCTCGCTGCAATTAATTGAACTGGGCATCCCCTGTATTGTCGCGCTGAATATGCTGGATATCGCCAAAAGCCAACATATCAACATTGATATTGCGGCGCTGGAGCAACGCCTCGGCTGCCCGGTTATCCCGCTGGTTTCTACCCGTGCCACGGGGATCGATACACTGAAGGAAGCCATCGACCATTATCAACCGTCTTCCCAACCTATACGGGTTGAATATCCCGATTCTCTGTTGCAGGAAGTCAATCATCTTGCCAGCCAGATAACTCAGAATTTCAACCCGCAACAGCGCCGCTGGCTGACTTTGCAGGTGCTGGAAGGGGACATTTACAGCCGTGAGCGAGCAGGGCTGACACAGTCGCAGCTCGCTGAAAGCAAAATACGTCTGCAACAACAGCAGCTTGACGAGCCAGAACTGGTTATTGCGGATTCACGCTATCAAGCGATTAATACACTGTGCCTAGCTGTCATTGATACTCGTGCCGCAACACCGCACAAGCTGACTCAAGCGATGGATAAAGTGATCTTGAACCGCTGGCTGGGTGTGCCGATTTTCCTGTTTATCATGTATCTGATGTTTGTGCTGGCCATCAATCTTGGTGGTGCGCTGCAACCGATATTCGATGGTGCCTCCACCGCCATTTTCATTGATGGTATGCGCTGGCTCGGCCACACACTTCACTTCCCGAATTGGTTGACGGTTTTCCTTGCCCAAGGCGTTGGTGGGGGGATCAACACGGTGCTACCACTGGTTCCCCAAATCGGCCTGATGTACCTGTTCCTTTCCTTTCTTGAAGACTCAGGCTATATGGCCCGTGCCGCATTTGTGATGGATAGGCTGATGCAATCTCTGGGCTTACCGGGTAAATCTTTCGTACCCTTGATTGTCGGCTTTGGCTGTAACGTTCCTTCCGTGATGGGCTCCAGAACATTGGACGCACCGCGTGAACGGCTGATCACCATCATGATGGCGCCTTTTATGTCCTGCGGAGCACGGCTGGCCATCTTTGCCGTCTTTGCTGCCGCCTTCTTTGGTAAAAGCGGCGCCAGCATCGTCTTCTCTCTGTATATACTCGGTATCACAGTCGCTGTCCTGACCGGCCTGCTCCTCAAACACACCCTGATGCGCGGTGAAGCATCGCCATTCGTCATGGAACTGCCGGTCTATCACGTCCCCCATGCCAAAACCCTGCTGCTCCAGTCATGGCAGCGTCTGAAAGGGTTTGTGATCCGTGCAGGTAAAGTGATCGTTGCAGCCAGCATGCTCATTGGCGCCCTGAATAGCTTCTCCTTCTCTGGCAAAGCGGTAGATAATATCAACGAATCTGCGCTGGCTTCTGTCAGTAAGGTGATCACGCCACTCCTGCATCCTATCGGCGTGCATTCCGATAACTGGCAGGCGACGGTTGGCCTGATCACCGGTGCGATGGCGAAAGAGGTTGTAGTCGGTACGCTGAATACCCTGTATACCGCTGAGAACATCAACCAAGCGCCATTCAATCCAGATGAATTCCATCTGCTGGATGAACTGAAAGGCGCCGTTGCGGAGACATGGGACAGCCTGAAAGAGACATTCACTCTGAGCGCCCTTTCCAACCCGATTGAGGCCAGTAAAGGCGATGGCAATATGGATAGCAGCGCGATGGGAACGATGAGTGCTAAATTTGGTTCCGCCATTTCCGCTTACAGTTATCTGATTTTCGTACTGCTGTACGTACCCTGTGTTTCGGTAATGGGGGCGATTGCCCGTGAAACCAGCCGTGGCTGGATGCTCTTCTCCATCCTGTGGGGATTGGATGTCGCTTATTCGCTGGCGGCAGTGTTCTATCAAGTCACGACATTTTCTGCGCATCCACAAAGCAGCCTGATTACCATTCTGGCCGTGATTGTATTTAACGTACTGGTCTTTATCGGCTTACGCCGTGCTCGCAGCAGAGTCACCATAGCGTTCAATAACACCGCAGGCCGGAACTGCGAATGCTCTAACGGTAGCTGCCACTAGGAGCCAGACATGATTAGCCTGTTGAAAATTCGAGATGCTGTCGCCCTCAACGGGCGCACCGATGCAAGGTCACTGAGCCATCAGTTTTCAACACCGCTACCGATGGTGGAAGCCATGCTCAAACAACTCGTCACAATGGGTAAATTGGAGGAAGTCGATACTTCCTCCTGCCTGAGCGGTGGCTGCAAGCAATGTCCAGAAACGCAGAAATGCGCTATTAAGGTGTATCAACTGCGCACCCGTCGAAGTCGATATTAAATTTCATCAAGGTTAACCCTAACCCGTTTGGCTGGATTTCTGATACGTTCACGAACAACGTCTAAAATATCTTCATCATTATCATTTTCAGCCACAATCAGCGATACTTCAGAAAATGGCAGTTTTTCATTCTCTGCAACGTAACGCAGAAACAGACGCAACGCGTCAGATGGAGACATATTGAGTTTTTCAAAAGCCTTGTAAGACGCCTTTTTCAGATCTTCATCAACCCTTACTTGAATAGTGCTCATCATCAATCCTTATGTGGTGACAATTGTATTACAAGCATACTGCATTACATTTGTAATGCAACAATAAGTATCAACTGGTTTTTTCCATCATTCGAACGATTCTCATTCACCCAATTGGGCAGAATTCGGGGATTACTGCTGTTTTTTTATTGCTATATTCTTCACATTTCCCACTTTATTTATTTTATATTTTGAAACAAATTCAATCATAAGATTGATGGATATCTGATAATTTCGATGTACTGTACTCACTGCTGTTGCCTTGGGAAGGTTGGGTGCTCTGGCTATTCGTTCCTGCATTCTGGGCGAAATTCTGCGGTGCTACATCAGCAAAATAGGTGTCATTACCGTAGGAATCAGGAATGGAATGAATAAAACCCGCACGGCAGGGGCAGGTACTCAAGCTATCCAGTGTTCCGGCCAATCGGGTGCCTGTATCAAAAAATGTCCTTTTGCCACAATGGTTCCTCTTTATGTTGTTTAATTTCGTATCCTCAAAAATAAAAGCCTTCACTCTATCTTAATATTGATTATTTCAATGGAATAAATATCGATAATATTTTTTAATAATGAATAATATCAATATGTTTATCTCAAAATCTAAAACGCCATCACTAACCAAATAATAAGTAAAAGAATATAATAACCTTTATAATATATTCCATAACGGATAAATATAATCCTTAAAATTGTGATTCTCGTCACTTTTATTAGCCATTAATCGGCAGATAGTGAATTGAAAAATAAAAACCGCATTCCCCAAACATAAATTGAAAAATAAAAACCGTTCTCTTATTATCTGGGCGTTAGTACTGTCAATATTTAATAACCTGAGGATAATAATATGCCTAAAGAGTTATTCACTGCTGAAATAGAATCATCCGGCCACCTCAAAATGAAATGTTCAACACGTGGCTTTTCCTTCCATGTAGACGAACCCAAAAATCTGGGAGGAACGGATGAAGCAATGAATCCCGTAGAAGCATTACTTTCAGCTTTCGGGGCCTGCCAATGTATTGTGGCGAAAAGTTTTGCCCGCAAACATAAAATCAATTTGATTGATATTCAGGTCAAAATGGAAGGGGAATTGGATACCGATGGCTTCACCGGTAGAAATAAAAACGCCAAAATGGGGTTTTCCAAAATCACCTCTAAATTCTATATCAAAGCCGATAATACCGAACAAGAGATTCGCGATTTTATTGATTTTGTCGAAAGCAACTGCCCTGTTCTTGATACCATCCTCAATGCACCTGAAATTGTCACTGAAGTTTATCCTGCCGAATAAACTGTCGATTACCCATAACTTGATGGTTATGGGTAATAAGCAACAATCACAATCCTGCGTTAACCACAAACTCCATTAAGGCATCCACAAATTCATCAGGATGGGAAATAAAAGGCGCGTGGGCAGCGTTACGCATAATGACCGAATGAGTATGTGGCCACTCATTGTCGAGCTGTGCAGCAATTTTACGCGGCACAAGGCCATCCAGATAACCATACAGACGCAAGAAAGGCAGCCGGAGTTGCGCCAGTTCTGCCCTCAGATCATCGGTACGCAGAGTTTCCAGCCCGGCATTGAGCACTTCCACGGTCGGCATCGGCTGGCTCAATATCACAGATTTCAATAAACGTGCGTCTTGACGTGCGCTGTCAGTGCCCAAGGTCTGCAATGCCAGAAAACGCTCAACGGTCTTCTGGAAATCCTCGCTCAGTTGATGCTCAAAAGCCTGCAATACGGTTGGTTTAATCCCCGGCCAGTCACCTTCCGCACTGAACTTTGGCGAAGATGCCACGGTAATCAGACCCGCGACCTGCGCCGGATGATCCAATGCAATACGACTGGCAACCAATCCTCCCAGCGACCAACCCAACCACAGCGCATTCTCCGGTGCCTGCTGCCATACGGCATCCGCCATTTCCGCCAGAGTCATTGCCGGATACGGCTGGCTGCGACCATACCCCGGCAAATCCACCAGATGCAGGCGGAAGTGCGAAGCCAATCGCGTTTCCACGGAACGCCAGACCTCAGAATTCAACCCCCATCCGTGCAGCATCACAAGATCGCGTGGAGCCTCACCCATTATCTGCCAAAACAACTGATTCATTGTTATTCTCATCTTATTTGTCATCAAGGAAGGAACCTATGCTAACAATGGTTGGATACTGTTGGCTATGCCATCAAAGTTTGTATTTTGCTCATCATGGGATCTGTCATATCTGCCACCAGCAATTAAAACGGCTGCAACATGTCTGTCCGCGCTGTGCTCTGCCTGCCGAATCGAGAGATTTTCCCTGTGGCCGCTGCCTGAAGAATCCACCTCCGTGGCAACATCTCATCGCCATTACGGACTATGCCCCGCCATTAAGCCGGCTTATCCAGCGCTACAAATATCACGGCACCCCACAACTCGCGGCGGTATTGGCCCGTCTGTTTCTCCTGCATTGGTTGCAGGGTTATCGTGATGGCCGCTGGAATAAGCCGGATTGTATACTCGGCATTCCCCTGCACAGCAAAAAACGCTGGCGACGTGGATTCGATCAAATTGAACTGATCACCCAGCCGTTATCGCGCTGGCTACAATGCCACTATCAGCCTGATCTTTTGTGGCGCTCGCGTGCTACACTCACACAACGGGGCTTATCTGCCACTCAACGGAAAACCAATCTTAAGCATGCCTTTCAATTGCGTGGCGATTTTACCGATCAAAATGTCGCGATTTTCGATGATGTGATCACCACGGGCACGACGTTGCATGAAGCCTCACAGTTGTTGATTCGTGCGGGTGCCCACTCCGTGCAAGCCTGGGCAATATGCCGAACCTTGTAGTTCCTTTATAAATGGGCGTATTATAACCAACTAGAACAGTCAACTATTACAGTCAACTATTGAGCAAATGACATGATTAATATTACTGAAGCAGCGCAAGCGCACTTTGCCAAGCTACTGGCAAGTCAAGAACCGGGTACACAGATCCGCGTTTTTGTCATTAATCCGGGAACCCCGACGGCTGAATGCGGTGTTTCCTACTGCCCACCGGATGCTGTTGAAGCCACTGATACCGAACTGAAATTTGACCAGATTTCTGCCTATGTTGATGAAATCAGTGCCCCTTTTCTGATAGAAGCCGTCATTGATTTTGTCACTGATCAACTTGGCTCCCAGCTAACCCTGAAAGCCCCGAACGCCAAAATGCGCAAAGTGACGGATGATGCCCCACTGATTGAGCGTGTTGAATATGTTCTGCAATCGCAGATCAACCCTCAGCTTGCAGGTCATGGCGGCCGTGTCAGCCTGATGGAAATCACCGATGCAGGTTATGCTATCCTGCAATTCGGCGGTGGTTGTAATGGGTGTTCTATGGTCGATGTCACCTTGAAAGAAGGGATAGAAAAAGAGCTGTTGAATATGTTCCCTGAGTTGAAAGGGGTCAGAGACCTGACTGAACACCAGCGTGGCGAACACTCTTATTACTGATTCTTGATTTGTATTTTTTGACCCTTTTTCTGCTTTTAGCATTTTCAGCCAGTATTTCCACGCCTTCCCAATGAAAACGTTGGGAAGGCGCAAAGTCATAAAAGACGATTATTAAGAAATTACGGCATTTAAATGGAAAGTATTAGAAATAACGTTGAGTATTTATGGACCGTTTTCAAACAATAAACCCTGAACAAGCCTACCAGCATTGGCTGAATAAAACTGCTGTTATGGTGGATATCCGTGATCCACAGAGTTTCCGTGCCGGACATACCACAGGCGCATTTCATCTGACCAATGAAACCCTCAATAACCTCCTGCAAGAAGCTGATTTTGACCAGCCTGTCATGGTGATGTGTTATCACGGCCACAGTAGTCAAGGCGCCGCACAATACCTTGTGAATATGGGTTTTGAAACCGTTTACAGTGTTAATGGTGGCTTTGACGTATGGCAGAGAAGCTATCCTGAGGCTGTTAACACGCTATAGTTTCTTAACATACTGATTCCAACCTCATTAGCCCTGTGCGATTAACTTCAACTTAAGGCAGATAAAACGCGCAATGATCCACGTAACCTCAATATCCAATCCACGACTGGCTCAGGCCTTTATTGATTATATGGCGACACAGGGCATTCACTTGACCATGCGCCCTACCCATGAGCCGGCGCTGGTTGAGTTGTGGCTGGAAGATGAAAGCCGGTTAGGTTTTGTTGAGCAGGAACTTAACCAATTTTCCCGCGATCCACTCAATGAACGCTATCAAGCCGCCAGTTGGCAAGCTGGCAAATCGGGTTATTCATTTAAATATCACAACAGCCTGAATTTGAGCACCCTGAAAAGTCAGTCCGGCCCTCTGACTATCTCCGTGACCGCTCTCTGTATCTTAGTTTATCTATGGATGCAGGTGGCGGGTGATTCCAATGTCATGCGCTGGCTGGCATGGCCTAATGGTGAACAATATCTGGAATTATGGCGCTGGGTCAGCCCTGCCCTGCTGCATTTCTCACTGACACATCTTCTGTTCAATCTCGCGTTATGGTGGTATCTCGGCAGTCAGGTGGAAAGGAATATGGGTGCCGGAAAACTCTTTGAAATTACGATAGTCTCTGCGGTTTTCACTGACTGGGCACAATCATTGTTCAGTGGATCGCATTTTGGTGGGCTTTCTGGTGTGGTCTACGCACTGATCAGCTATGTTTGGCTGACCGGTGAAATTTCCCCCAAAAGAGGGATCAGTGTCCCCAGAGGGTTAATCGCTATCTCGGTCATCTGGTTATTGGTTGGCTATTTCGATATGTTTTCACTAAATATCGCCAATGCCGCTCATTTTTCAGGGTTAATCATCGGCTTACTCATGGGGCTATGGGATAATTTACGTAAACAAAAAAATTAATAATATTCCAAATAACGTTGGTCAATTATAATCTATCTATGCAAAACATTAGGGGAATGTTGTGAAGCAAACTCAGCGACATGATGCAATAATCGAGCTGGTGCGCCTTCAAGGTTATGTCAGCACTGAAGAGCTGGTTGAACACTTTGATGTCAGCCCGCAAACCATCCGGCGTGACTTAAATGATCTGGCAGACAAAAATAAGATCCAGCGTCATCACGGCGGAGCGGCATTACCCTCCAGCTCCGTCAATACCGCCTATCATGACCGTAAGATCATGTGGTCAGATGAAAAAGCCCGTATTGCCCAGCAGGTTGCCACCCAGATCCCAAATGGTGCAACCCTGTTCATTGATATTGGCACCACCCCCGAAGCTGTCGCCCACGCATTACTCAATCATCGGGATTTACGGATTGTCACCAACAACCTCAATGTTGCCAGCCTGTTCATGGGGAAAGAAGATTTCCGGTTAATTATGGCGGGTGGTGAAGTCCGTTCCCGTGATGGCGGCATTATTGGTGAAGCAACGCTGGATTTCATCTCCCAGTTCCGCCTTGATTTTGGCATTCTTGGGATCAGCGGCATCGATAGCGATGGCTCCCTGCTGGAATTCGATTACCATGAAGTCCGTACCAAACGCGCCATTATCGAGAACTCCCGCTGCGTGATGCTGGTTGCCGACCATTCAAAATTTGGCCGCAGTGCGATGGTCAACCTCGGCAACATGAACCTTATTGATTTCCTGTTCACGGATAAAGCGCCTCCTGCCAGCATCCAGAAAATCATTGAGCAGCATAGTGTCAAACTGGAACTGTGCTAATCACATTTTATTCTTTCCCCACCTGAAATATAAATAAGGTGGGGCTTCCCGTTGCAAGCCCCTGCTCCCAGATTTCTGCCCTCAATTTGCTTCCCACAAATTCCTTATTAATCTTATATATATGATAAAAATTTGTTATCTGCATCACGCGAATAGGTTTTTTCCTAGTTAATGGTTGGCGATTGATGAAATTTTGATTACAATCTTTTGAGCGAAAACGAGCATTAAAGAACTGTTTCGAACATTTCAGAGGGGGATGCAATGGAAACCAAAGACTTGATTGTGATCGGCGGCGGAATTAACGGCGCGGGTATTGCGGCAGATGCTGCTGGCCGGGGACTTTCAGTCCTGCTATTGGAAGGTCAAGACTTGGCCAGTGCGACTTCGTCTGCCAGTTCCAAGCTGATCCACGGTGGCCTGCGCTATCTGGAACATTATGAATTCCGGCTGGTCAGTGAAGCACTGGCAGAGCGTGAAGTATTACTGAAATTAGCGCCGCATATTGCATTCCCAATGCGTTTTCGCCTGCCCCATCAACCACATCTGCGCCCAGCCTGGATGATCCGCATTGGCTTGTTCCTGTATGATAACTTGGGTAAACGCGTTAGTCTGTCAAGCAGCAAGGGGCTGAAATTCGGTGCGAATTCCGTGCTGAAACCCTCCATCCGCCGTGGCTTTGAATATTCCGACTGCTGGGTTGATGATGCCCGTCTGGTTGTCCTGAACGCACAGGAAGTCCAGAAACATGGCGGTGAAGTCCGTACCCGCACTCAAGTTACCCGCGCATGGCGTGAAAAGGGTTACTGGATGGTTGAAGCGAAAGATCTCACCACGGGCAAAACCGATACATGGCGCGCCAAAGGTTTGGTCAACGCGACTGGCCCGTGGGTCAAAAACTTCTTTGATGATGGGCTGAAACTGAAATCACCTTACGGTATCCGTCTGATCAAGGGCAGCCATATCGTTGTACCTCGCGTGCATGATGAACCTCAAGCCTATATTCTGCAAAACGAAGATAACCGTATCGTGTTTGTTATTCCGTGGAATGATGAGTTTTCCATCATCGGCACCACCGATGTTGAATACAAAGGCGATCCAAAAGAAGTCAAAATTGACGATCAAGAGATCGGCTATTTGCTGAAAGTCTATAACGACCACTTCAAGAAACAACTTGACCGTAGTGATGTTGTCTGGACTTACTCCGGCGTTCGCCCACTGTGCGATGATGAATCAGATTCACCACAGGCGATCACCCGTGATTACACGCTGGATGTACAGGATGAACAGGGGCAGATGCCATTGTTGTCCGTCTTTGGCGGTAAGCTGACAACCTATCGGAAGCTGGCTGAACACGCGATGGAGAAACTGGTACAGTACTATCCAAACGCAGGCAAGGCGTGGACCAAAAACGGTAAGTTACCGGGCGGTGAACTGGAAGGCCATGACCGCGATGGTTATGCACGTCTGCTACGCCAGCGTCATAACTGGCTGCCAGAAGGTGTGGCACAACGCTATGCCCGTACTTACGGCAGCAACTGCCAGATAATCCTGAAAGGCGCAGAAGCCCTGACAGATTTAGGCGAGTTCTTCGGCCATGGCCTGTATGAAGCCGAGTTGCGTTATCTGGTCGAACATGAGTGGGTGACTCAGTTAGACGACGCTATCTGGCGCCGGACTAAATTGGGTATGTGGCTGACCGATGAACAGAAACAACGTGTTGCTGACTGGCTGGCACAGAACGTTCAATCAAGCCAGGCACAAGTCTAACTCTACCCTTGCTAAAAAATGGCGATAAGAGATTATCGCCATTTTACCTTTCCTCGCGCATAATCTTTTTCATCCCTACCCTAAAAGTACCTTCCCGCTCATTTTCTTTCCTGAAAATGACCATAAAGTTTCGAAATCAATCATCCCTATTTTCTACTGAAATGTCTTAATTTCTAATTTTATTCAACTGGTTATTTAAATAATCATATTTCTACTGACATGGTAGGATGTCGAAAAGCTGATTTAATTATTTTACCGTGAACAGGCCATATCCATACTGCTATTGCCACTTATACCAGCAAAATAAAACAAGTATTAATAGTTTTAAAACAAAATATTTCACTTAAATTTCTAATTGATTACTAAGAAAATAATAAGCAAAATATAATCTGACTATTCTATTACGTGACAAATAGTGTAGCAAAAATCACCATCCAGTAAGGTAAACACAGCAGACAGATAGGGTCTACACGCAGATTTCCCTATATTCTCCCATAACGCTGATTTTTATATCTTCAGTATCAAATTTAAATATATATTCAAAATATTGATAATATTGAATTTTATTACTTTTTTAAATTTTCATTTTTTTTTCAATTGTGATATTAATCCCCTTTCTATAATTCGCTTATTGCGATTTATGTTCAAATTTATGAAGATAAACCAGAATGGATAAAAGCTTACTATGATGAGTCAAACATTCATTAAAAAAGAGGGGATTGCACAATCGTTTCTAGCTCGTTATCTCCTCTCTGAGCAATGTGGCAACCGCCTGAAAACTATTGAGTTACTGGCTAAAGAATGTGGATTGTCCGTAGGTTTAATGCAAGCAGCATTGAAATCTCTTGAACAGGCACAAGCGGTTGGAATTAAGCGTCGTGGTCGTAATGGCAGCTTTCTTTCGCAGATTAACCATAAATTACTCTTAGAGTACGCCGATATCGGCAATGTGGTCTGCGCGATGCCGCTTCCTTATACCCGCGCCTATGAAGGTCTGGCCAGTGGTTTAAAAGCATTGTGTGCAGAGATTCCTTTTTATTTTGCACATATGCGAGGCTCAGACATCCGCATTGAATGCTTACTGAATGGCGTCTATGACTTAGCAGTAACGTCAAGACTTGCCGCAGAGCAGCACCCAGAAAATAAAGATTTATATATTGCGCTTTCACTAGGGACACAAAGTTATACAGACAGGCATAGATTAATCTTTCGTCATGGCGAAATGGATTCCATTCGCCGGGTTGGGTTGGACAGTACTTCAGCAGACCAAAAAATAATGACGAATCAGTATTTTGAAGGAAAAGAGATTGAAGTGGTCGAGGTCTCCTATCACGAATGCCTGAATCAAATCATGAAAGGCCACATTGATGCGGCCATTTGGAACGTCGGGCAAGGTCACGAACTGATAGCACAAGGTTTGATGACTCAGCTCCCGGATGACAGTGAGTGCTTTATTAAAGCCTCCGAAGCCGTTATTTTGGCTCGTAAGGACAACATCCCCATCCAGCAGCTCCTGCACACCATGGTTGATCGAGAAGCGCTGCTAACTCATCAAAAAAACGTGGTCGCAGGCACAATCGAACCGGTTTATTGACGCCCATTAAACCAAATCAAACAATTAACCTGACGTATAACAAAAAGCAATGGTAGAACAACGGTTAACTATCCTGTTGCAAGGTGGCGTCATCGATCAAGATATCTACGATAACATGCTTGATATTGTGCATGATCTGGAAGATATCTGGTTAATCCCTGTCCGTCACTCACAAGGCGAAATGGCGCTTACCCACATGGCGAGTGCTTTCATGCGCTCACGGCGCGGCGAAATGGTTTTGCCACTTGAAAATAACATCTTGACCAAAATCGAACAGTCAGAGCACAGCGCGCAATTATTCAAAATCCATCGCGCATTGTTGGAAAAATTCACAGTCACACTACACCCCAACGAAGAAGGCTATCTGTTGGTAAATTTATATGGTTTAATGCTTGCAACCAAAATTCCCTGAATTTTGTTTACACTATAAATATTCAAAAAAATGAATATTTTGGATTTCTCAGTCTTTTTAATTTTCACACAGCCGTGCCGCATTGCAGCCATGAAGGGAAGCCGATGTTTATCAATGCTCTGAAAAAACAGAACCCCAAATTGATTGAAATAGCAAAAGACCTTTGGCAGCAAGGCGCAATATTACCAGACACTTACATCATTGATGTCGATCAAGTCTTGGACAATGGTCGACGTTTGCTACAAGCAGCAGAGCAATATGGCATTGAACTCTATTTGATGACCAAACAGATTGGTCGCAATCCTTGGCTGGCTCAAAAACTCATTGAACTCGGTTACCCCGGTGTCGTGGCCGTGGATTTCAGGGAGGCATATACCCTGAGTCAGCATGGCATACCGCTATGCCACATCGGTCATTTGGTACAAACTCCTGCACACCTGATAGAAACCATGCTTAAGCAGCATCCGGGTATCATTACGGTGTTTTCCATTGAAAAAGCGCAGGCGATCTCAGATGCCGCAGAGAAATTGGGGCGGGTTCAGCCCATCATGCTGAAAGTGTTTGATAAGCGTGATATCACCTTACCCTCTCAGGAAGCAGGCATCCTCTTCGATGAACTAGATGAAACGGTTGACATACTAAAAACCATGCCGGGCATTAAGTTGAGCGGTTTAACCCATTTCCCCTGCCTGGAGTGGAATGCCCGATATCAGACAACCTTGCCCACCATCAACTTGCAGACCCTCCTCAGGGCGCGCAACAGACTTGAACAGCTTGGCATCGAACTCTCACAAATCAATGCGCCTTCAGCATCAAGCTGCAACACCATCCCCCTGCTGGCAAAGTATGGTGCCACCCACCTTGAGCCGGGACATGCCCTGACCGGCACGATACCCGCCAATATCAGTGGCCGCGAACCTGAAAAGATCTCAATGGTCTATATCACCGAGGTTTCCCACCACTACGACGGCAACAGTTACTGCTATGGCGGCGGCTACTATAAACGTGGGCATATGAAATACGCGCTGGTTTTCCCTGAACGTGCGCGCTCCCCCAAAACCGTGCGGGTACTGAGTCTGGGAGATCCCTGCATTGATTACCATCTCCCGATATCCGGTATCCATCCTATCGGCAGCCCAGTGATTATGTGCTTCCGTACCCAGATTTTTGTCACCCGCAGCGACGTAACGCTCGTTTCCGGCATTCAATCCGGCTCACCAAGGCTTGAAGGCATTTATGACAGTCAAGGAAATTGGAAAAATAGGGGTTATTTTCAATAATCACCCAATCAAAGTATTACAGTTAATATCACTTATCCCTTAAATAATGTTATTTTCGCTCTAGTCGATTTACCGCATGATGCTACAGAAATATTTATGGGATACCAGAAACAGACTGGGAATACGCCCACACATTCCGCTACGTATTCCTCATCCAGAATTGATGAAGCTGAAGACGCACTCAAACAGGCGGACTACCAAGAATATCAGGTTAAACGTCGGGGTGAGACGCTGCTATATTCATCAAACAAACAATTAAATAACCCACATCTGGGTACACAGCAAAATATCTGTATTGATACATCGGGCTATACCTATGTGCATGAACACCTGCATATCGATCTCTCTGGTGCGAAAGGCAGTCTCGACTGTCGGTTAGACCAATACGATCTGATCGTCGATGAACTTCGTCACCTTTATACCCTTGGCCTACGGAACATCGCGGAAATGACCAACCGCTACATGGGGCGCAATGCCAGCTTTCTACTGGATTTGATGCGTGATAGCCACATCAACATCATTGCTTCGACGGGTTACTATAAAGAGCCATTTTTCCCCGTTCATTTCAGCGAATTGAGTGTACAGGCGATTGCCGACGATATGATTGCTGAAATTGAAACGGGTATTGACGGTACTGGGCTAAAAGCCGGCGTGATAGCAGAAATTGGTTCCAGCCTTGATCAAATCACAACGGATGAGAAGAAAGTGTTTGCAGCCGCCGCTCTGGCACATCATGCCACTGGCTGCCCTATCTCCACCCATACCACCTTAAGCACAATGGGACGTGAGCAACTGGCTCTGCTCAAAGAATTTGGCGTTTCTGCTGAACATGTGGCAATCGGTCATTGTGATCTGAAAGATAACCTCGACACGATTATTCCCCTGCTTGAAGAAGGAGCGTGGGTACAATTCGATACGATTGGCAAAAACAACTACTACCCAGACAGCGGGCGCATTGCCATGTTGCGGGAAGTCGCCAAACGTGGCCTGCTGAGCCAAGTGATGCTTTCCCAAGATATCACTCGCCGCTCTCATTTAAAAAGTAACGGGGGAATTGGATTCGATTACCTGTTAACCGTATTCGTTCCGATGTTATTGGCAGCCGATTTTTCCCAAACGCAGATAGATCTCATGTTACGTGATAATCCTGCACAATTTTTCCGACACGGCTTTTCTAAGACTTAAATTTTCTAACCCCTGTATTTTCCGAAAGTTAGCTTTTTCAATCAATCAGCAATTCGATACAAAATAAAAAGAGAGGGAGGACAATATGAAATTTGTCGTTGGTGGACAGATAGAAAAAGAAAGAATAGCCGAAGGCATTCAACGATTGGCGGGAGACAAAGCCACTGCAATTACCATCATGAATGACATTGAAGCCGCTATGGCGATTAAAAATGGTGATGCAGATTACTATCTCGGTGCATGCAATACCGGTGGGGGTGGCGCACTGGCAATCGCCATCGCACTTATCGGCCTGAATCAATGTGCCACCATCAGTATGCCGGGCAAAATCCTGTCTGACGACGAGATCATTGCCCATGTGAAAGCAGGTAAAAAAGCATTCGGTTTTACAGGTCAGGATATGGATGTTGTCCTGCCGGTGATCATCAACACCATCGTTTCTCGGTGAGGGGCATGTCATGAGTGATATCAATGCCATACAACATCTTCACAGTTTTCTGATGAGCCTGATGGAAGTTGACCCTTTCAAGGCCGGATTACTCGCTGCCATTGGCGCGATTGCCGCCATGATGGCAAACCGTGGTATTGCTGTTTTCCATGATGGTCTGCGCCCGCTGCTGCCGGAATACCTTGAAGGCCGGATGAGCCGCAAAGCGCTCGCTGCGACCAGCTTTGCCCTGAGCATCGGCCTGGTTGTCGGTTTTGGCATTCCCTTTTCACTGGCAGCGCCGATTGTACTGGTTCACAGCCTGCTGCTTGGCACTGATATGATCGGCATCTGGTGTGCCAACAGCCGAAGAGGGTTTATCGCCTCGGGTATCATCGGCGCCCTGTATGCCATTGCCTTGCTCGCCGGCCTGCGCTCAGTCGTCGAACTGTTTGCCATGCTGCCGGTGAATTTCACCGATGACCTCAAGAAAGTTGGCGATCCTATTGTCGCCTGCTTCGCGCTGTTCCCTGCGATAGTTGTGGGTTATCAATATGGCTACCGCAAAGGGCTATGGGTCATGCTCACCGCGTTGATAGGCTATCTGGCCACCAAGGCGATTGGCCCGCTCAGCTTTGGTGGCATGATCGAAAAACCGGTCAGTCTCGATCCCAACGGCGCAGCATTGCTGTTGTCGATGATTGCCATGTTCTACTTTGCGATGCGAGAGCGCCCAGCCCAGTCAGCGGAGCAAAAAGGAGCCAATGAAGTCTTAGTCGGGCTGTTCTCTACCCGTATTGAACGCATCCAGAAAAACAAATGGCTGCTGATCCTCTGCGGCGGCCTGACCGCAAGTGCCGCGACCATGTCTTTCAGCCTGCTGGCCGAAGGCCCGGTTTCCCTGCAATTAATGGCACAGGGCGAACAGACCAACGCCCTGTTAGTCGCACTGGCACGCGCCATCAGCTTTGTCCCGCTGGTCGGCACCACGGCGATAGCCACGGGAGTTTACAGCCCGAATGGCATGAAATTCGTGTTTGTGGCAGGTCTGGCAACCAACAACCCGTGGATCGCCTTTATTGCGGGCGGCATCACCATGTTCATTGAAATCCAGCTGCTGGCAAAAATCGCCATTTGGCTGGATAAATACCCTGGCGTAAAAGCCTGTAGTGGCCATATTCGTACCGCGATCACCAAAATGCTCGAAGTCGCCCTGCTGGTTGGTGGTATGATTGCCTCCAACGCTATTTTGCCGGGTATAGGCTTTATGATCGTGGCGGGTATCTACCTGCTCAACCGCACTTCCAGACGTCCTTTGGTAGAGATGGCTATCGGCCCAATCGCAACTATTGCGGTAGGTATCCTTGCCAACGTGCTCTATCTGCTGGGAATAAAGTAAGAAAATGCAAACCTATCCATTGCAAAGTATGACGATGGCGCAAGCCCAGCAGCAGCAGTTCAAACTGGTGGATATTATCTGTCGTCACTTTCCTGGCGCTGATTTTCTCTCGCAAGGAGATCTGGGCTTAGTCCCGGATCTGCACCAACCCCGGATGACCCACCGTATTGAAGCGGTCATCGCGGAGCATTTTGGTGCTGAGGCGGCCGCCTTTGTCAATGGAGCCGGAACAGGGGCGCTACGCGCGGGGCTGGCAGCATTGGTCAGTCCCAACGCTACGTTGCTCGTTCATGATGCACCGATTTATCCCACGACCAAGGTATCGATTGAACAGATGGGGCTTCACGTGGTGTATGCAGATTTCAATCATACAGAACAAATTGTAGCGGCCATCCAGCAATATCAACCTGCTGCCTGCCTGATCCAGCATACACGACAGAAGATAGATGACAGCTACGCCCTGCAAGATGTGCTCGCCATACTCCATCAGTATCAAATTCCCTCATTGGTCGATGATAACTATGCAGCCATGAAAGTGGCGCATATTGGCTGCGAATATGGCGCGACACTCTCCAGTTTTTCCTGTTTTAAGTTACTGGGGCCACAGGGAGTTGGCTTAGTTATCGGCAAACAAACAACGATTGAGACCCTACGGCGCAGCATGTACTCCGGTGGCTGCCAGATACAAGGCTATCAGGCAATGGAAGCATTGCGTGGGCTGGTGTCCGCGCCAGTGATACATGCAGTACAGGCAGAAGTTAATGAAACGTTGGTGACACGATTGAATCAGGGGGAATTGCCACAGGTGAAACAGGCATTTCTGGCCAATGCTCAATCCAAAGTGTTACTGGTGGAATTTCACGAACCCATCGCCGAAGCGGTACTGACGGCTGCACATGGGCTGGGAGCATTACCTTACCCAGTGGGCGCAGAATCCAAGTTTGAAATCCCGCCTCTGTTTTACCGCATTTCCGGCACATTTCGTCAGGCAGATCCTACACTGGAAAAACGCATGATTCGCATTAACCCCAATCGCAGCGGGGCAGAAACAGTAATGCGTATTTTGCGGGAAAGTATTTTGCAGGAAAGCAGTCAATAAAAAAGGCAAAACAGCGGTAACTTAATTAAGAAAGCAAAAAATATAACGCCTGATTATTATTTAATTTAAATATTAAACAAACTATCCCTTCTGTTACTGCATTACATAAGGTAATTCATCTGTTTTTATTATTTACCCGGTACTTTGGATTAACGAGACCAAAATAGGAAACATCATCAGGCGTTAATAAATGGCTTTGCTTTATATTGACTATTGCACTCAGTTTAAGTTTAGTCAAGCCACATTCCTGTCTAATTGATGATACAGACCCCAATTTTTAATTTAAAATATTAATATTTTACATCATAAAATATAACTCATTAAAATATTCACCTCATTAATTTTATATTGAAATAACATAAAATTTATATAATTAATCATATTTAAACCTAAACAATTATTTATTTAATACCAATATGCCCATTGAATTCATAGTGAAATAATATTGACTATTTTTATGTGGTAAACATCGCGATAATATAACAAATTACTATTACAATAACTATCTAATATCCATATAGTTTCTTCTGTTTAATTTCATTAAAAATGAGGGCAGGTCATCAATATCACAAAGAAATTTCATTATTTCTGGGTTAGCAATAACATGTCAAACAAGGTATCTTATCGCGTGCTTGTATTATTTTAATAGCTCTGCGAGCTGATGCTTCATCTTTCTTGACTAGAAAACGATAGAGCTTTTGTACGTCAGTAAGGGCTGCCGGAGACCAGATCAAACGTGGCATTCAGGTAACTCCGTATTATCTTCTGCTTCGAGCTTTGCTAACCAGTCGTCGGCTTCTTCAAGTGTCAGGTGTAACCCATTCTCTTGATACGCTTCCCAGGCTCGCAATGCATCCTGTTTGAAGGACTCACGTTTTTCTTCACGCTCTACATAATCACGTATAGCTTCACGCATTATCCAGTGAGCCGAACGCTGGCGCACTTCTGCCAAACGCTGGATCCGGTTTTTTAAATTATCGTCAAGTTTTACGGATGTCGCCATTTTGGCCACCTTAAAATTAAAAGGTAATACCTTTGTCTACTATGTCATAAAATTTTTACTTTCTTGGAAGAATTATTCCGAAAACTGCAACTCACCTATTCTACAGATAAAATTCAGCCCGAATTCAAACTTTAGAGAACAGCCTGAGGATCACCGCTATTTTGTTTTTTTGACAAATATCCTCAGGCATTTCAGTTCCCTTACTCAACAAATCTCCGGTTTGTTTATCTCAACCACACCTACTCAGACGCGGTAAAATCCCCTTGCTGCCGCTCCACCAGCGTGAGAATACTGTAAAGCGCCACTGGCTGTTGCTCCTGATTCAAGACCTGCACATCCCACACCACAACACCTTGCGGTTTGTCATCAGGGGTTTTCTGAGCTTTCTTAATTTTCTTCTTGCAAGTCAGGCGAACCTGAATGGTATCGCCAATTTTCACCGGCTCAATAAAACGCAGGTTTTCCATACCATAGTTAGCAAGCACCGGCCCAACCGCTGCATCAACAAACAATCCCGCTGCTGCCGACACGACAAAATAACCATGTGCCACACGTTCACCAAACAGAGATTCCGCCGCACCCAATTTATCCATGTGCGCATAAAAATGATCTCCGCTCAGGCAGGCAAAATTGACGATATCGGCTTCGGTGACAGTACGACGAGCTGTTAACAGGCTTTCACCAATCTCAAGCTGTTCGAAATACTTACGGAACGGATGAATCGGATCGACCTTCACTTTGGCACCACGTACCCATTCACGGCCGATGGCGGCCAGCATGTTTGGGCTGCCCTGAATCGCGGTGCGCTGCATATAGTGTTTCACCGCCCGCAGTCCCCCCAGTTCCTCACCGCCGCCGGCACGCCCCGGCCCGCCATGTACCAGCATAGGCAGTGGAGAACCATGCCCCGTAGATTCCGCCGATGCCGCTTCATCCAGCACCAACATACGGCCGTGGGCACACGCTGTTGCCCGGATCACCTGCACCGCGATCTGCTCATCCGCCGTGACCAGCGAGCCCACCAAACTGCCCTGCCCCATCAACACCAGCGCTATCGCCTGTTCTGTCCCCTGATACGGCATCAACGTGGAAACAGGCCCAAAAGCTTCCGTTCCATGTACGGCTTGATGTGCTACCGGATCAGCGCAATAGAGCAGAGTCGGTGGGTAGAATGCGCCCTCGTTGCTGGAATTGCCCGTCAGCACCAGTTGATCCAAAGAGCCACCGCACAAGGGTTCACAACCGTGACGCAACAGTTCATCAACCTTGGCCTGAACCTCATCGCGCTGTTCAAGGCTAATCAACGCGCCCATACGCACTTCCGGCAGCGAGGGATCGCCGACGGTCACTCCGGAAAGGCGTTTAAGCAGTGCCTGTTTAACCGCCTCAAGCTGACTGACTGGCACGATAATACGCCGGATAGCCGTACATTTTTGCCCCGCCTTAGCCGTCATCTCGCGGACAACTTCCTTGATGAACACGCCAAATTCCGGCATTTCAGGCGTCACATCCTCGCCCAACACACAGCAGTTAAGGGAATCGGCTTCCATGGTAAACGGAATGGATTTTTCGATCAGTCGCGGGTGGACACGCAGCTTCTGCCCGGTCTGCGCCGATCCTGTAAAAGTCACCGCATCCTGATAATCGAGATGATCAAACAGATCGCCAATGCCACCGCAGATCAATTGCAGTGCGCCTTCCGGCACCAGACCGCTATCGATGATCATTTTTACCATCGCCTGCGTCAATTGAGCGGATGCCGTCGCAGGTTTGATGATTGCTGGCATACCGGCCATCCACGTTGGTGCCAGTTTTTCCAGCATTCCCCAGCAAGGGAAGTTAAACGCGTTGATATGCAGCGCGACACCAGGGCGCGAAGTCAACATATGACGAGCCACAAACTGCGACTGCTTAGAAAGCGGGATCATCTCATCTTCCGGCCACAGGGTATCATCCGGTAACTCACGCCCCGCCAGCCCTGCATAAGAAAACAGCGTCGCAATGCCGCCTTCAATATCCACCCAACCATCCGCACGGGTCGCTCCGGTTTCTGCCGAAATGGCATACAGCGTTTCTTTGTTAGCAAGCAGGTGCTTCGCGACCGCTTTCATCATCTGCGCACGTTGTTGGAACGTCATGACGGACAACGACTTACCGCCTTTTTCACGGGCATATCCCAGGCTATCCGCCAGTGGCAGGCCATCTGAACACACCTGATACAAGGCTTCACCACTCACTGCATGATGAAGGGTTCTGGCGTTGCCCTGCCCATAAACCCAAGCACCACAAATATAACTGGTTAACTGTTGCATTTTTTTCTCCACCTAACACATTAATGAATCAATCATCAAGTATCTATATGGCATTTATGTATCATATAACCCATTAACGAAACCACTCAATAAATTAACAAAAGCAAAACATTTGCGGACGATCACTTGTTAATATTCTTACCCTCATCCAACAATAAAAATTAACTAATTGTTTTTAAATAAATAAAAATTCATATTGTGATGTGTACGACAAATACACAACCTCACTGTTTGATATTTCTGTTATCAATTTGTAGATTTACAGTTATGTAAAATGATTCATTTTTATATTTAAAATAAAAAAATAAGAATCATAACGGAGGCAGCATGACAACTAACTCACTTCAAGCGCACTTTGACGCCAAAATCGCGGCGGATCTTTCCATTGAGGCCAAAGACTGGATGCCTGATGCCTATCGTCAAAACCTGATACGTCAAATCGGCCAGCACGCCCATTCGGAAATTGTCGGCATGTTACCGGAGGCCAACTGGATCACCCGCGCTCCGACACTACGCCGCAAAGCGGTGCTGCTGGCAAAGGTACAGGATGAAGCCGGACACGGGCTTTATCTGTACAGCGCGGCAGAAACACTGGGCTGTACCCGTCAGGACATCTACCAGAAGCTGCTGAATGGCAAGATGAAATATTCATCCATCTTTAACTATCCCACCCTCAATTGGGCAGATGTAGGGGTGATTGGCTGGCTGGTGGATGGGGCGGCTATCATCAATCAGGTCGCCCTGTGTCGGGCATCTTACGGCCCGTATGCCCGTGCGATGGTGAAAATCTGCAAGGAAGAGAGTTTCCACCAGCGGCAGGGTTATGAAGCCGTTATGGTACTGGCGGCGGGCAATGACGCCCAACGCGCGATGTTACAGGATGCCATCAACCGTTTTTGGTGGCCGACGCTGATGATGTTTGGCCCCAATGACAGTGATTCCCCCAACAGCGCTCAAAGCATGGCATGGAAAATCAAACGGTTCAGCAACGATGAACTGCGGCAAAAATTTATCGACAGCACCGTTCCGCAATTGGAAGCACTGAGCATGACCGCACCCGATCCCGAGCTGATCTGGGATGAAACCACGGGGCACTACCGTTTTGGTGAAATCGATTGGGACGAATTCTATCAAGTGCTCAAAGGACAGGGCATATGTAATCACGAACGGCTGGAAACCCGGCGCCGAGCGTGGGAAACCGGAAGCTGGGTGCGTGAAGCCGCTTCAGTACATGCCAAGAAAATGGCAGCCAGAAAAAATGCCGCTTAATCCGTTTCATTACCGGAATTGATGACCGGAACAGGAGACAAAACATGAGTGATACCGATTGGCCACTGTATGAAGTCTTTATCCGCAGCAAACAGGGGCTGGCTCACCGTCATGTCGGCAGCCTCCATGCAGCAGATGATCAAATGGCGCTGGAGAACGCGCGCGATGTCTACACTCGCCGCAATGAAGGTTGCTCCATCTGGGTAGTGAAATCTATCTATCTGGTGGCATCACAACCCGAAGAGCGCGGGGCTTTTTTCGATCCCTCAGAAGACAAAATCTACCGTCATCCGACTTTCTATACCATTCCTGATGGCATCAAGAATATGTAAGAGCTGAAATATGAATACACATAGCGTTGCTCCACCCAATCCTGATCTGCTTAATTACGTGCTACGGCAGGGGGATACCCCGTTAATTCTGGCACAGCGCCTGTGTGAATGGTGCGGCCATGCGCCAGAGCTGGAAATTGACCTTGCCCTGTCGAATATCGGCCTCGATCTGCTGGGACAGTCACGCCATTTTCTCAGCTACGCCGCCACACTTTATGGAATGGATTTTGATGAAGATCGGCTGGCATTTGGCCGTGATGAACGTGAATTCCGCAATCTGCTGCTGGTGGAGCAACCCAACGGCGGCTTTAACGATACGCTGGTGCGTCAATTTTTTATCGATGCCTATCACGTCCTGCTCCATCAGGCACTGGGGCAGAGCCGCGATCCCCAATTGGCCGCTATCAGCACCAAATCGTTGAAGGAAGTCGAATATCACCTGCGTTTCAGCCGTGGCTGGGTGATCCGGCTGGGGGATGGCACAGTACTGAGCCGCGAAAAAATCCAGCAATCGGTCAATCAATTGTGGCGCTTTACTGGCGAACTGTTCCATTGCGATGAAGTGGAACAGCGGCTGGCCGAAGCAGGCATTGCGGTCGATCCCCGTACTTTGTACGAACCTTGGCTGCAAATCATCAACGAGACATTCGCCCAAGCCACATTGCAAATTCCGCAGGAAACGCCCTACCGACAGGGTGGTAAGCAGGGGCTGCATACCGAACATCTGGGATACATGCTGGCGGAAATGCAGTATCTGCAACGCACCTATCCCAACTGTAACTGGTAACCATCCGTTGATCACGAAAGGAGGGGATGATGGAACAGCAAGTTAACACATTACAGCCGCCGGCTATCCATCAGATCTGGCAATGTCTGCACCAGATTGCCGATCCTGAGCTTCCCGTACTCTCCATTACTGATCTCGGCATGGTTCGGGCAGTAACCCCTCAGCAAACCGGCTGGCGAGTCATATTCACCCCGACGTACTCCGGTTGTCCGGCAACGGAATACCTGATCAATGAGATCCAGCAAACACTGGCACGGGCGGGCTTTACATCGGTCACTGTCGAAATCAGCCTGATGCCGGCATGGACAACTGACTGGATGAATGCCGATGCCAAGCAACGCCTGCGGGAGTCCGGCATCGCGCCTCCACAGGGTCTGGCTTGTGAAAAACCGACAGAGACAGAAACAATCACCTGCCCACGTTGTGGCAGCCATGAGACCGAAAAAATCAGTGAATTCGGTTCCACCGCCTGCAAAGCGCTCTATCGCTGTCAGCAGTGTCTGGAACCCTTCGACTATTTCAAATGTATTTGAGTTTAGGGAGCAGCAAAAGATGGCTACTTTTCATCGTCCGACTTTTCACCGCTTAAGCATTGCAGCGATTGAGCGGGAAACACCTGATGCCGTGACCGTCACACTGCATGTCCCCGATGAGTTGAAAGCCCTCTTTTACTATCAACCCGGCCAGCACCTGACACTCAAGGCGCGGGTGGATGGAGCAGAGCTACGCCGCTGTTACTCCATTTGCAGTTCACCACTGGACGATGGATTACAAATTGGCGTCAAGGCCACCTATCAAGGGCGTTTTTCGACTTTTATCAACCAGCAGCTTAAAGTCGGGGATGAGCTGGATGTCATGCAACCACAAGGCAATTTCGGCCACCATCCCGATGGGAACAAAGCGGGAAACTATCTGGCAATCGCTGCGGGTTCGGGTATCACGCCAATTCTATCGATCATCAAAAGTACACTGGCGCTGGAACCGGATAGCACCTTCACGCTGATTTACGGTAACCGCACCAGCCGTTCCGTGATGTTCAAAGAAGCACTGGCCGATCTGAAAAATCGCTACCTGCACCGTTTTCAGGTGCTGTACCTTTTCAGCCAGGAAATCACCGATAGCCCGATGTTCAACGGCCGCATTGATAGCGAACACCTTCAGCGCCTCGGCAAGATCCTGCTCAATTTCAGCCAGTTCGGACAGGCCTTTCTCTGCGGGCCAGCAGCCATGCTGGATGATGCCAAATCGGCACTTGAGCAGGCCGGCATGGCGTCCGAACGTATCCATACGGAACGCTTCAACACCGGACGTAATCCATCAAGCACCGCGGCTCGCCCGGCCAATCTGGCTGAACGCAATGAAACCCGTGTGGAAATTCATCTGGATGGCCGCACCCTGAACATTGCCATGAACACCGAAGATGACAGCATTCTCGATGCGGCACTGCGTCAAGGTGCCGATTTGCCCTATGCCTGTAAAGGAGGCGTGTGTGCCACCTGCAAATGCCGCCTCAAATCCGGTGAAGTGGATATGAGCGTGAACTACAGCCTTGAGCCGGATCAACTGGCTGCCGGTTATATCTTAAGCTGTCAGTCGTGGCCGAAAGGCGACGGCGTGGTTGTGGATTTTGACGTCTAACACCGTCAGAAATGAGGAGCTACCATGAGTCACGAATGGATTTTATGCCACCAGCAACAACGGGTACGCACACTGACCCTGAACCGTCCGGAAGTCCGCAACGCCCTCAGCAATGATTGTCTGGAGCAACTCGTACAGCAATTGGAACAGGCGGATGCCGATGCAGAAATCGGCGCTATCGTCATTACGGGTTCATCACGCTATTTTGCGGCGGGCGCCGATCTCAGGGAGCTACAGCAGCAGACCGTTGCGACGGCAATGACAGACCGCCGCCCACAACTCTGGCAGCGCTTGCATAACATCACCAAACCTCTTATTGCGGCCGTCAATGGCTACGCGCTGGGGGCAGGTTGCGAACTGGTGCTGGCCTGTGATCTGGTGATTTGCGGTGAAAGTGCCCGCTTCGGCCTGCCGGAAATTACATTGGGATTGATGCCGGGCGCTGGCGGTACACAGCGGTTAATCCGCAGTGTGGGCAAAGCACTGGCCAATCAAATGATCCTAACTGGCGAGGCGATCGACGCCCAGAAAGCACAGCAGGCAGGGCTGGTGAGCGAAGTCTGCATTGATGCTCTGACGCTGGAACGCGCGGAACAGATTGCCCGACGCATCAGTGAATTTTCGCCGCTGGCGTTACGGGCGGCTAAGGCTGCACTCAAGACTGCATACGAAACCAGCCTGTCACAAGGGCTGCTCGCCGAACGCCAACAATTTGTTGCTCTGGCGGGGACAGCCGATCGCCAAGAAGGCATTACCGCCTTCCTTGAGAAACGTAAACCGACATTCAAAGGGGTCTGATCGATGGAAAACATGTCAATGGTACTCACGGATATTAAAGCAGGTGTCCTCAGCATTACCCTCAACCGTCCAGAACGCATTAACAGCTTTAACGAGGAAATGCACCAACAGTTAAGTGAAGCGCTGAAGAT
Source organism: Xenorhabdus aichiensis (assembly GCF_028598775.1). Taxonomy (NCBI): domain Bacteria; kingdom Pseudomonadati; phylum Pseudomonadota; class Gammaproteobacteria; order Enterobacterales; family Morganellaceae; genus Xenorhabdus; species Xenorhabdus aichiensis. The sequence goes on along the minus strand of NZ_JAQRFO010000004.1, from coordinate 26,536 downwards.
TGCTGAACAGGATGAATCCGTGCGCTGTATCCTGCTCTCAGGCGCTGGACGGGGCTTCTGTGCCGGACAAGATTTAAATGATCGCAACGCCATCACCTCGGAGGGTGACGTTCCTGATCTCGGCCAATCCGTTGAACGTTTCTACAATCCGCTGATCCGTCGCCTGACTTCCCTGCCCAAACCCGTAATCTGCGCCGTCAACGGAGTAGCAGCAGGCGCAGGCGTCTCCGTTGCACTGGCCTGTGACATTGTGATCGCTTCCCGTACCGCCAGCTTTATTCAAGCCTTCTGCCGCATTGGTCTGACGCCGGATGCCGGCGGTAGCTGGTTCCTGCCCCATAAAATCGGACATGCCCGGGCAATGGGAATGGCATTATTGGGAGACAAAATCAGCGCGGAACAAGCACTGGAATGGGGCATGATCTGGCAGGTCGTCGAACCCGAAGCGTTAGAAGATAAAACACGGGAACTCGCTCAACATCTGGCGACCCAGCCAACGGTGGCGCTGAGTTGCATCAAGAAAGCCACTTATGCCGCCGCAGCCAATAGCTTGGATCAACAGCTTAATCTCGAACGTGATTTACAGCGCCTGTGCGGACGCAGTGAAGACTTCCGTGAAGGTGTCAGTGCATTCATTGACAAACGCCAGCCACAATTCAAAGGGAGATAATCATGAACACGCCAGCACATCATCGTCCGCTCCTTCACGGCCCGATTGCCGTCATTGGCGCGGGAACGATGGGGATCGGCATTGCGCAAGTCGCCGCTCAAGCAGGGCATTCCGTCCTGCTGTTTGATGTGAATAATGAAGCGGCACAGCGTGCACTGGAGACTTTGCACACCCGTCTGCATCAGCGTGTGGAGGCAGGCAAAGCAGAAGCTGGCGCAACCCAGGCCCTATTGCAGCGCATCACACAGGTTGACTCCTTACAGGCACTGGCACCGAGCGCACTGGTGATTGAAGCGATTATCGAACAACTGGAGGTCAAACAGAACCTGTTCCGCCAACTGGAACCGCTCTGTTCAGCCGAAACCATTTTTGCCAGCAACACCTCATCGCTATCGATTACCGCCATTGCCCGTGTGCTGGCTTCACCCCAACGCATGGCGGGGCTACATTTTTTCAACCCCGCGCCACTGATGAAGCTGGTGGAAATCGTTCAGGGGTTGGAAACATCTTCTCAAACGATAGCCGCACTCAAAAGTCTCGTCACCGATTGGCAAAAACAGCCTGTAGTCTGCCGCTCTACGCCGGGTTTTATCGTCAACCGCATCGCCCGCCCGTTTTATGCGGAAACCTTGCGCGCATTGGAAGAAAACATTGCTTCTCCCGCCACACTGGATGCAGTGATGAAAGAATCTGGTGGTTTTGCGATGGGGGCGTTACAGCTTACCGATTTGATTGGTCATGACGTTAATTATGCCGTGACCGAATCCCTGTTCCACGCATTTCACGGTGATCCGCGCTTCCAGCCTTCACTGCGACAAAAAGAGCTGGTAGAAGCCGATCATCTGGGACGTAAGCGCGGTCGGGGGTTTTATGTTTATGATGGCAAAGAAAAACATCAGCCATTACCCCGGTTGGAAACCCTCCAAGAGCAAATACGGCCTACGCGGATTCAGGCAACGGGCGATTGGGGAACTCTGCCACATTTTGCCGCACTGTTAAAACCGTTGTTACAACAATATGGAATCGCCCTCGAAGAAAGCAAAAATACCGGCTCCCAACCGCCAGCATTACAGCTTGATGACGTTATATTAACGCTGACACAGGGTAAAACCAGCGCACAGCTTGCTGATGAAATCAGGGCACCAGTGGTACAGTTTGATCTTGCCGCCAATCACCAGACTGCCTCCATCATCACTCTTAGCTCGGCCTGCCAGAACGCCCAGTCGCAGACGACAAAAGTGATCAGTTTCCTGCAATCTCTCGGCAAGCAGGTGATTCTCCTGCCGGATTACCCTGCCTTACTGACAATGCGTACCGTGGCCATGTTGTGCAACGAAGCACTGGATGCCATCAATAAAGGCATCGCCAGCGCCGAAGATATCGATCTGGCGATGTGTTACGGCGTTAATTACCCCATCGGCCCGTTGGCATGGGGGGAACAACTGGGCTGGCGACACATTCTCAGCACACTGGAAAACTTACAGCAATTTTATGGTGAACCCCGCTACCGACCTGCACCTCTGTTACGCCAACTGGCGGCAGGCTATGTAACGCTGCATCTCCAGCGAGATCAAAATCAAAATAAGGAGCGCAACCATGTCCGCTAATACTTCCAGCCAACTGGCTCAGCGCTGCATTGAAGCCATGTATGCCAAAGATGCCTGCGCCCAGAATATGGGAATGCACATCGACCATGTTGATACAGGGGTCGCCCAAGTGAGCATGACCATTAAACCCGACATGCTCAACGGCCATCAAAGCTGTCATGGTGGCATCCTGTTCAGTCTGGCCGATACCACCTTCGCCTATGCCTGCAACAGCGAAGGGCTGGCGGCGGTGGCATCCGGTTGCAGCATTGATTTTATCCGCCCGGCCTTTAGCGGTGACCACCTGACAGCCACCGCTTTTATGCAGCATCAGGGCAAAACCACAGGCTTGTATGACGTCAAAATTATCAATCAGGACGGCAAAATCGTGGCCTTCTTTCGTGGTCACGCCCATCGTCTCGGTCATTCTATTCTGAAAGAGAGTCAGGGAGAGCAACAATCATGACCCATGCGTTTATCTGCGACGGCATCCGTACACCTATCGGGCGTTATGGCGGGGCTCTTTCCGGCCTACGGGCTGACGATCTGGCCGCTCTGCCGCTACAGGCATTACTGGCACGTTATCCCTCGCTGGATTGGCAACAGATTGATGACGTCATTCTGGGTTGCGCAAATCAGTCGGGGGAAGATAACCGCAACGTGGCACGCATGGCGGTTTTACTGGCAGGGTTACCCTATTCGGTGTCGGCGACCACCCTCAATCGGCTGTGCGGCTCCGGTCTGGATGCCTTGGCCTTCGCCGCCCGTGGTATTAAAGCCGGCGAAGCGCAACTGATGCTGGCGGGCGGTATCGAATCCATGACCCGTGCACCTTTCGTCATGGGTAAAACCGACAGCCCATTCAGCCGCCAAGCACAGATCTTTGATACCACCCTTGGCTGGCGCTTTATCAATCCCCTGATGCAGCAGCAGTTTGGCACAGACTCCATGCCAGAAACTGCGGAAAATGTTGCCGCCCAGTTTCACATCAGCCGTGACGATCAAGATGCCTTCGCCCTACGCAGCCAGCAACGCACCGCCAGCGCCCAACAACGGGGTATTCTGGCGGAAGAAATCACCCCCATTACCCTGCCCTCTACAGACAAAAAAGGCACGCCAACCATCGTCTCACAGGATGAACATCCACGACCAGAGACGACATTCGAACAACTGCAACGGCTGAAAACCCCCTTCCGGGCTGACGGCACAATCACCGCCGGCAACGCCTCTGGCGTCAATGATGGTGCGGCGGCACTCATCATCGCCTCAGAGAAGGCCGCCTTGCAGCAGGGGCTGACACCCCGGGCGCGCATTATCGCAACCGCTACCTGCGGCGTTGAACCTCGCATTATGGGGATCGGGCCACTGCCAGCCACCCGCAAGGTACTGGAGCTCACTGGCCTGAGCCTGAACCAGATGGATGTCATTGAACTCAATGAAGCCTTTGCTGCGCAGTCACTGGCTGTCATGCGTCAGTTGGGGTTGCCGGATGATGCAGAACAGGTCAACCCGAATGGTGGCGCGATTGCATTGGGCCATCCATTGGGCATGAGCGGAGCACGTCTGGCGCTGACTGCCACTCTGGAACTGGAACGGCGTGCCGGCCGCTATGCCTTGTGCACGATGTGCATCGGCGTAGGGCAAGGGATCGCCATGATTATTGAACGCGTATCGTAACGGCAACAACTTATATCGGGTATTGGCAAATAACCCACACCTGCACATAAAAACAACAACAACCTGTTACAAACAAATCAACAAAGGGACAGGAAACTATGAGCAACAACGTACAACACCCCGATTCCATTGAGTTTGCTTCATGTGACGAAATTCAGGCGCACCAGTTTGAACAGATAAAATGGACGCTCCATCACGCCTACAACAACGTGCCCATGTACCGCCGCAAATTTGACACCGCCGGCATCCATCCCAGTGATTTCAAGCAACTTGAGGACATCACCAAATTTCCCTACACCACCAAACAGGATCTACGGGATCACTACCCGTTCGATACTTTCGCCGTTCCGATGGAACAAATCGTGCGCATCCATGCCTCATCGGGCACCACAGGGCATCCTACCGTAGTGGGTTATACCCAGCGGGATATCGACCATTGGGCTAATCTGGTCGCCCGTTGCCTGCGCTTTGCCGGGGCAAGTGCCAAAGACAAAGTTCACGTCGCCTATGGCTACGGCCTGTTTACCGGAGGGTTGGGAGCACACTACGGGGCTGAACGTCTGGGCGCCACCGTGATCCCCATGTCCGGCGGTCAGACCGAAAAACAGGCTCAACTGATTCTGGACTTCAAACCCGACGTCATCATGATGACCCCTTCCTACTGCCTGACTTTACTGGATGCGCTGGAACAGCGGATGGGCGGAGATGCCAGCAAATGCTCCCTGCGTGTTGGCATTTTCGGCGCGGAGCCTTGGACAGAAGCGCTGCGCCGCGAAATTGAAACGCGCATGGGCATCAAAGCCTTGGATATTTACGGCCTGTCCGAAGTCATGGGGCCGGGGATCGCGATGGAATCGGTGGAACACGCTAACGGTTCCACCATTTGGGAAGATCATTTCTATCCGGAAGTGATTGATCCTGACAACCTGAACGTGTTACCGGATGGCAAATCCGGCGAACTGGTTTTCACGACCCTGACCAAAGAAGCCATGCCCGTGATCCGTTACCGCACCCGCGATCTGACCCGTTTATTGCCGGGGACTGCCCGTCATATGCGTCGTATGGACAGGATCGCCGGACGCTCTGACGACATGCTGATTATCCGTGGCATCAATGTCTTCCCATCACAGGTAGAAGAACAGATCATCCGCTTCAAAGAGCTGTCGCCTCATTACCAGTTAGAAGTGAACCGCACAGGCAATTATGACTGCCTGTCAGTCAAGGTCGAGCTAAAAGAGCCGGAGCGGCTTGACGCTCAACAACGCTGCGACATCTGCCACCAGTTGCGTCATCACATCAAATCCATGATAGGGCTGAGTACAGAGGTCAGTATCGTCAACTGCGGAGACATACCCCGCTCAGAAGGCAAGGCGGTCAGAGTGATCGACCACCGCCAGCATGAGTAATCATTCGCCACCGTTGAGACTATTTCAAGTTGCAGGGTATATTTCTCCGGTTATGCTAATGGCATGACACATTTGCGAGCAGATAATGGAAAAAATGGCACACAAACTCGACGACTTTATCCGACACGCCCTTGATGCCCAGCCCATCAGTGGAACATCGCTGATCATCTCTCTGTTTGGGGATGCCCTCAGTCACCGTGGTGGTGAAGTATGGTTGGGCAGTCTGAGCCTCCTTCTGGAGCCGATGGGGTTCAGTGACCGTTTTGTGCGGACATCCGTCTTTCGCTTGCAAAAAGAGGGCTGGCTGGCGGTAGAAAAAATCGGCCGTCGCAGCTACTACCGCATCACCGAGCGTGGCATGAATCAATTCCGCCATGCCGAGAGCAAAATCTACCTGAGCGAACAGCCTGAGTGGGATGGCAAATGGGATCTATTGCTGCTGGAAGGCACAACCAAAGAAGAACGCAACCGCCTGAAAAAAGAACTAAGCTGGCTTGGCTTCGGCCAACTCAACAGTACCCTGATGGCGGCACCAAGCAGCGCGCAAAGTGATATTCCCGCCCTGCTTGGCGAACTCAACGCCAGTGATTCCGTGATCTATTTTCGGGCAGACTATCCCTATCCCCGCTCAGAACAAAGCCTGAAAGAGCGGGTATCGGCCAGTTGGTCACTGGATCAGGTGGTAAAACACTATCACGAGTTTATCGTCTCATTCCGTCCCTTAATGAAGCTGCTGCAAGATTGCAGTGACGCCGACCTGACACCAGAACGCAGCTTCCAGTTGCGTCTGCTGCTTATTCACTTTTACCGCCGTGTGGTGCTGCGCGATCCGCTGCTGCCGGATGCTTTGCTGCCAGCACAATGGGAAGGGCAGGTTGCCCGTAACTTGTGTACCAATATCTACCAACGAATAGACTTTGCGGCGACACGTTACGTCAGCGAACGCTGTGAAACCACCATTGGCACACTTCCGCAACCGACAGCAGCGTATTACCGCCGTTTTGGTGGTTAGCAGTTTTGTCCACCCGACCGCTGTCTTAATCAGTGATGTGATTATTGGCAAACAGGTCTATATCGGCCCCAATGCCAGCCTGCGCGGTGACTTTGGCCGTCTATAAAACTGCGCCATTGGACTTAAACCCTAAAGCAACATGAAGATGTATAAATCTTGTTCTCTGAGTCAAGAAAATCGCCTGTATCACCAGGTGAGCCTAGGTGTTTAGCGTACTATTTTTTCCTCATTCTGTTGGGAGCCTTATTTAAAGCAAAAAGTGTGACTTTGTGAGATAAAGTTACACATTGATTGGAGGTTATTATGGCAATAACACGTTTACGTCAACAGGGCGGGGCAGTAGTTGCCACAATCCCTAGTGACGTTGTAGCAGCAACGGGGTGGTCAGTAGGTACAAAATTGGATGTAAAAACGTCAGGCGACGGAATAAGCATCACACCAACAGATAGAATAGCCAGAGACAGGAAGTCTCTTTCTGAATTGTTGCAGGGCATTGATGAAACAGAAGTGCGGACTTTCAACGAAGCAACAGGCGACGATCTAAATTCTCATCCTGTTGGTAATGAGGTGATTTAATGGTGCGTAGAAGGAACGTCCCAAGCAAAGGTGAAATCAGGCATGCTAACGGCGATCCCATTAGCGGCAGAGAGTTTAAAGGGGTCCATTACTATCTGGTTATCTCTGAATTTGCACTGAATCAAAAGTTAGGCACTGTACTTTGTGTTCCAATTATCAGTGGTGGAGGGCTAGCACGTTCTGAAGCTATTACCGTATATCTAGATGGCTCAAGTACCGATACCGGAAAAATTACCGGTGTTGCGCTTTGCTACCAGATTCGTTCACTTGATTTGAATGAACACAAAGCTACCTATTCAGCACAAGCTGAACCTAATGTCGTTGATGAAGTCTTAACTAAAGTAATCGATATTTTAGATCCTCAATTAAATTGAGCGTCAAATTTTGGTTACTCCCCATGATGGCACGGAAAATCAATACAGTAACCCAATCGAGGGAAAGTCCCTTTCATTCGCTAAGCGTGCGTTGGTGCCAGCACCCATCGGTACAGCGTAGGAACTGATACGCCAAGGTTCTTAGCGACGTCCTTGGGTGGAACACCGCTGGTCAGCAGTTTCTTGGCCGACTCGATCTTGCTGTCTGTCATCTTGGGCTTGCGACCGCCCTTGCGGCCAAGCTGACGGGCGACATCCAGCCCGGCACGGGTGCACTCGACGATCAGCTCACGCTCCATTTCGGTGAGGCTGGCCATGACGTGGAAGAAAAACCGGCCTGATAGCGTGTCGGTGTCGATGGGGTCGGTCAGGCTTTTGAACTGGACGCTTTGCTGGTGCAGCTCGCCAACCAGATCGGTAAGCGTACGGGAGGATGGACGGCTGTCGATTGACAATAACCGGGCGGAAAGAGCGATCAAACCGTTTGTCATCGGGCAAAAGGCGGGGCTGTTCAGCCATACTCCGCACGATGCACAGGCGAGTGCGATCCTCTATAGCGTCATTGAAACAGCAAAAGCCAATGGGCTGATCCCCTTCGATTATGTCATGACTTGCCTGGATGAGTTATGCCAGCCAACTCCGGATTTAGAAAAACTCCTGCCCTGGGAGATGACGGAGAGAAAGGTGTAATTCACCGTCCGCTTACCGAATTAAGGCGTAGATTCATATAATAAGCTAACCACCATAATTACTATGATACAAGTGCAACGCTTGTGAAGAAATAAAGATGGAGGTTAACTGCTGATAGGTTGCTTACGGTGAACTGTACGATAAGTAATGAAAATAATTCTTTATTTACTGTAAATAAAGTACCAGACCTTTAATATAAGCACCTCAAAACGAGGTGCTATAGATAATTATAGGGCAGGGAGTAACGACTAAAGTATTTAATGATAGTTAACTCTTCGCAGCATTTTTCCTGGCTTGTTTTTTGGCCTTGTTTTTTGCATTTTTACTTACATAAGCAGTTACTGTAGGGTTAAATATGCTTTTGTTTGCAAAGTCAGGATCATTTAATAATGAAAACATCCCGCCTGGGACGGTCACATTATGTTGAGCCAACACATTCTTAAGCTCTTTATTCGATGGGATTCTTCCAAGCACTCCCATAAGTCTGGACAGTACCATTTCTATCTTATTGGTGTCTGTTACATCAACACTCGCTACTTCAGAATCATTTTTTAAATAGTAATAGGTATCTTTTACGCTTACGGAGTGATAAAAAGAATCATTCGTTTTTTGTGATTCCCTATTGTTTTTTACTAAATAAGCTACCTTATCATCATTAGCTAGCTTATGATCTGAGTCATCAAAATAGGCCATTTGGTTTATTTGAATTGCCGATGAGACATCATTGTTGAGCAATAATGAGCGCTGTGTATCGGCGTATGTCAGATAATCGTTGGTAACTGTTAATTTGGTGAGATATTCTGCCTCCGTCATTGGATGAACAGTATTTTTATAAAATCTTCCATTGTTACTGCCGATGTGTTTACGATGAGCCTTATCGAATTCTTGATAGGCATGTCCTAATTTTTCAATGTTATTAATAGCCTGCTTTAAAGGCCCCGTCGCGTGTATATTAGGTCCTCGGCCTCGCCCATGGGCTGAGACTGTATGAAGAATGGTATGCTCAGAACTTAATGCAGGCCTCGTACCTGTATCATCTTTAGGTACCCCTTTGTTTCCATATAAACGGGATATCTCATTTTTTCTATTTCCATGTGTCCCTTCAGCACTAATAGTCATTGAGTTAAACACATCAATGGGTAAGGAAATGGTACCTTGTTCGTCGTAGTAATTAACTGGATTATTCCTGACCATTCTGAACAGATTTATCCCATCCACTGTCCCAGCCGGATCCGCACTCAGCCATCGCCCTGCCCACGGTTGGTAATACCGGTAGCCGTAATAATACAACCCTGTCGCATCCCGCTCCTTACCCGAGTAACGAACAATTTTATAACCCACTTCCGTCTGGCTCCTCGCCGTCCACACCGCTGTGCCTCCGTACGGGTAGTATTCTTCCAGGCTGATGAGATTTCCGTCTCCGTCCACCTCCAGACCACTGCTGCCCACCAGGTTATCGTAGCTGTAGCGCATCTGATTGTTACTGATATCGTTCGGCTTGCCGTTCTCCCAGTGCAGCACCCGTACCTGTGCCCGACCCGCTTCGCCCACTATCAGGGTATGCAGTGCTTCTTTTACCGTACCGCTGTTTGTCGTGGTTCGCAGCTCAAGCCCGGGAAGGTACAGTGTGCGCTGCGTCTGCGTGCTGTTACTTGTCTGCTGTGTGGTCGTTTTGATAACACGCTGGTTGCCGCTATCGTAACGGTATGATTCATGGTCGGATGGCTGCCCGTCACGTACCACGGGTGTCACCTTTAGCAGCTCACCGCGCGGCGTCCAGACGAGGTTCTGTCCCGGCAGCAGCTGGTTCTGCTGCCCGCCCGTCGTGAACAGCGCATCCACCTTTGCCGGGTCATTCGTCAGCGTGCTCAATACTGCCCGGTTGCTGTGATCTGAGACCGTGATGTCCGTGGTGTAACTGTTGCCAGTGGCTGGGGCACTGTGACGTATCTGCGTCAGATTGTCCCCACGGTCATAATTATAGGTGCGGGAATAGTTGCTGTAGGTACTGCTATCAATGAGGGAAGGGGTGGGTAACAGCGTGCTTTGTTGACCGATATTGCCCATCTCCCGTCCGGTGGCGGAGACCAGCTGATATAGGCTGTCATAGACATATGTGTTCTCCGGCACCACTTTCTGGTTGCGCCAGAAGCGGGTAGACTCCGCATCGTTGGTAATATGCAGCACGTTCCCCACCGGGTCATATTCATAACGCAGGTCCTGCAACACCTTCGCCCCCTGTGCATGTCCCGATGGGCGTTCGGTTTTTATGCCAACAAGGCGCTGAGTCTCCGGTTCGTAGGTGTAGGTGGTCACTACGCCGTTGCCGTGCTCTTCGCGTAGCTTCTGACCCGCGGCGGAATACGCCAAGGATTTCACGATAACCTGCTCTGTCCCGCCCGCAAGCTGCAACCAGCTACCGGTCAGCAGGCCTGCTACGTCATACGCCAGTCGCTGTATGTTACCCATCGCATCTGTGTTGGTCAGCAGTGCGCCCGTGGCATCCGCCGTGCTCAGGGTGGTGAAGCTTTCCGGTGCCAGCCGGTCGTTCCAGGCGGGTTCATTGTCTCCCTGCCAGTCTGCGTCCGTCCCGTCCGGCAGCAGTTGACGCGTGACGGACAGCGGTATGCCGTTGAGCGCAATACTGTCCGTCTGGTTCAGTCCGGCGGTGTCATAGTGACGCACGCATTGCCCGGCCAGGTTGCTGTTTTTCTCCGCCTGACTGTTCCCCGCCCAGACAAAACGTTCCGTGATACGAATTGCTTCGTCAGCAGGCTGTTCGGTGATACTGAGTGGGCGGCCGGGTAAGGTTTCATGCTCATATTGCCATGTACGGGTGACATCGGTTGCATTGATGGCCAGTACGGGGCGCCCCGTAATATCATTCAGCATCAGGGTATTACCCGCATCGACACTTCTTATGCGCACCACTTCGCCTGTCAGTGCCGTCTCATAAACCATATTAGGATTAACGGTATTATCCGTCTGTTGTAAGTCAAACAGGCGCGGGTCAATGCTGTGCGCCAACTGACCTGCGAGCGTAAACCGATGGCGGGTGATCCGTTCATCAATTTTAGCGGGTGTATCCGGGTGGCGGTGATAACGGAGCTCGCGAACGGTCAGCCCCCGATTATCCAGGACAGTCACTTCCGGCGTTTTTTGATGCAGGTTATCGCCTCTGTTTACAGTCATAAGCCTTTTCCTTGATAGAGTCCTTAACCTTCCCCCGTACCTGGCAGGAAGGTGTGATTATTTAACGTTATCGTGTTAATTAAGAGAGTGTGTCGTTTTCATCCTCATTCACGACAAACCAGGGGGTCAGCAGGTTTTGACGCAAATACCCCTTGGCTGTTCTCACCTGGTATTCCCGGCTGAGCGGGTCATAGCGGTGTGTATCGGCATATAAATCCTGCCGTGCACTGTCATCGCTGAGGTACTGCCAGGCATCCAGGAAAAAGGGCTGGTAAGTTCGGACGGGTTGCCCTTTACCGTCATACTCTGTCCGGCCTGAAACCGCCCAGCGGGTTGCCGTATGGGCTACGAGGGGCGCCCCTTTCGCGTCCGTGATCAGGCAGCCATCTGCCGCGCGTTGCCAGGCTTCTCCCGGCGCATGGTAGACTGCACTTTGCAATAAACGCCCGAAACCGTCGCTGTAAGTGACGCTCTTGCGCAGTTGCTGCTCAGGATCAGTGTCATAACGGTCAGTGGCCAGCGTCAGGACATGGACGGGTTCCCGTGAATCGGCCAATGCCTGCCCATTCAGCACAATGCCCTGACGTTGCACCCAGCGACGGAAACCCAGCGCACAAACCCGCTTATCTTCTGTCACTACCCCCGCGTCAAGCAGTGCCTGCCCCGTAAAGCCGGCTATATATTCCTGACAGGTGTGCGCCAACGGCATCCAACTCAGCGGCGCATAGACCAGGCAGTTGGCGACCGGAAGATCCGGTTTCAAGTCGAGGGCTTCCGCCACTGAGGACGGTGGCGTAAATGGGCGGTTTTCAGGCGGGGTATAACCCTGCGCAGTGCCTGCCTCTGTACCCCAGAACCGGCCGGAGGACACCTGCCCCAGCGCGGTCAGCGTGATGTGTTGCTGATTATCATTGGCATCGGTTATCTGAACGGGGGTCAGGAAGCGGTAATCATAGGTTGTGTCTGTGTACAGACCGGCCGCATCCTGTATGCGAATGACGGCACAATAATGGGTATCCCAATGGAGAGTATTTTTCCCAATTTGCACCGTCGTCCGCTGGGCCAACGGACGGTAAAACGCCTCAGCTCCGCCGTAATCGGTATATCCCTGACGGGCGACCCAGACCGCCGATTCAGCTCCCGTATTAAGCGGGCGTGAAACATGCAGATAACCCGACTCGATTAATTTCTTTTCCAGGGCTTCAGGACTCAATGCGCCATTAAAGGCCTGCAAGGCCAACTCATCAAAAACCGCGGTTTCGGTATAAGCCACCAGCGCCTGTCGGGTCGGTTTTTCTTCGGTTCCGGTCGTTCCGGTATAAGCCACGCGTTGGTGCCCCACATAGGTCAGGGGTGTCCCCGGGGCTATCAGGCTGTTCTCTGCCAGCAAGTCCTCCAGGGTGAAACCTTCACGGGGTACCCGCGCTGCCGGATAGGCCCAGGCATCGCTTCGCGCGACATCAGTTAGTCCCAGTACCTGATATTCCGTATCAGTCAGATGATGGTAACGTTGCCGTTGCCGGGTAAGCCGCAATTGCTGTTGCTGATCATCATAGCTGCTGTCGAATAACGTCGCCGGCAGCGTATCCGGGTAAGGCGAGACAGCGGGCTTAGGGCGACGGGGATAAGCAATCTCGACGGTCTCCCGTGGGAAACCGTAACGGTCACTGCTCAGTACTACCTGCTGATGGCATTGCGGATCTTCAGCAATACGTTCGTACTGCCAGGTTCTCTGTTCAATCACACTCTGCCAGACTGTCGGTGAATTCCCCGGCAAACCCGTCAGAAGCCGAACCTGGGGCCGACTGTCCATAACGGTATAGGGAATACCCGCCTGCGCGGTGCCATCATCGCCATAGACCTCACTGTGTAACGGTTGGCCTTTTAACGCCCGGTGCAGCCAGTAAGCCTCCTCCGTGGGTGGGTTAAAAGTGACATCCTGTTCTTTATCAGGGTCAAAATGCGTAAAACGGCAGGTAAAGGGCGGAAAAGCCTGTTGGTCACCGTGCCAGAATTCCTCCGCCAGCAGGGCATCAACGGTGGGAACCCCGGTGGCAAACCAGCTGATCGTGATGGCGGGCGACAGGGGATCGGTGACTGACGAATCGGTTGCCTGTGCCAGCTTGTCGGTATCTTTCTGGCTGACCCGGCCAAATCCCCGAAACTCCCGTTCCCGGCCATCCCAGGCACCATGGGCGTATTCCTGTATTGACGTCAGTCGATTACCCGTGATTTCATCCCGTACTTCAGTGCGCCACAACACGTGGATGGGAAAGGGCAGATAACTGGTCACAGAACGCCCCACGCTTTCGGCCTGGTGTTTTTCATCCAGCCAGAACTGCGCTGAACTGCGGTAAAATAACGTGGTCTCCGCGCCCATATTGTTGTTGATGGTATTCAGCAACCCGGGTTTGTGTTGAGTCATATCCAACCGCCAGTGCTGCACAGTCCTATGGGGAACAGTCAGAATAATGCTGGATACGCCCAACCCCTGCGTATCAGCAATATGTAACTGGCACGTCCGGTCAAACCGGACATTCTCAGGCAGATTGATACGCACCGGTGCCGCAAATTGATTGCCGCTCTCATTCATAAACAGCTCCAGATAGGTGCTGTGGACATAGAGAATATCGGTAGTGCCGGAACCCTCTATATCGGCCAAATACACTTGGTCGGGATTAAAATTTTTGGCTGAAACCGCAAAACCTTCCAGCTTGATGGGTTGCCCAAAACGGCCGTGTCCGAAATTAGGCCAACACGTCACGCCGTCAGCGGCAATCTCCACCAGATGTTGCTGACCAGAACCCAGCATATCGGCAAAGGCGACCAGTTTTCGTTCATCCGCGCCGGGGATCGGTAATGTCATCCCGTCGGACTGGATAACCGTGCTGCCTTTTTTCCAGCCCGTTGGTTGGTTAGCGTACAGGCGCACACTGCGTGGCCCGATCATGACCAAATCAGCCAGTCCCGCGCCAGTCAGGTCGGCCAGTTGTGCCTGCGGGTGAAAATACTCGACCGGCAAAGCGGATAACGGGACAAAAGGAGACCACTGTCCGTTTGGCGCCATCGTGTGATAGCCATTGACTCCGGCAGAGGTGACGACCCAATCCAGCTTGCCATCCCCGTTGATGTCCATCAGTGAGGCATTATTCTGCTGGGCGGGGATCTGCGGCAGCGGTTTTATCTCCCCATAGGCCACGGCATTGTGTTCTTCCACCCGGGTGTCACGTCGGGGAGAGCGATACCACCACGCATGGGGCGCGTCCTGATAAAGGATGCCCGGTAAGCCTTCGCCATACAGGTCAACGAACTGATACGGCTGTAGGTGATTTAATTTGTCCAACTGCGGCATGGGCTGCCAGGCCGGCAACGATGCCGTATCCAGCCGTTGATAATCCAACTCCAGCGGCGGCAGGGTGACGGGCGTCCCGTCATTTTCATGGGCCACCTGACGGGCAGAAACCAAAGTACTGATACTGTGATTGGGATCGTAACTTAGCATCAGACGTGAGATTAATGCAGGCACTTCGCCGGTCTCATTTTTACCCGCCAGCGCATTCAGGCGATGGAACATCAGCACCTGCCGGCACAAACGGCGGGTACGGATTTCAAAGCCGTATTCAAAACGGGAGAAACAATCGGGGCGAGCCGTCCAGCTTGCCGATCCTGCCTGAAACGCAGGCACTTCATACAGCGAGCCTGCCCGTTCACCGTAATCAAACACCAGATGGAACAGCCATTGGTCATTGGCAGGCAGCGCCTTATCCAGGGCAAACAGGCTCGCCTGTGGCGTGATATTGCCGTAGTGAACCTGCAATAAATAGCGCTGTGCAGCGGATAATGGATGCTGTTCTTTTTCAGGCTCATCGCAGCCGGCGTCATCTTCGGCACGGTATTGATAATAAATATGCTCACCGGTGGGCGTCACGGTTTCTTCGAGTAGCCACTGAGCAATCTGGCTATCTTCAGCCGGATTGGCCACCCGGGCGTGGGCATTTTTGCCAAAGAGATGGACTTGGCCCTCCGGGCTGAACATCACCCAGAAGGGTTTTTGTGTAGGGTTTTGTGCGGGCTGCCAGTACTCCAGCCGGCTGAAATCATGAACGATACGGGGCTGATAACGGGTCACCTGCCAGCTCTCATCTAACGTGATGTCCTGCAACTGGTTCGTGGTACGGATATCCGGCTCACCCCGTTCATTCGGGGCAACCTGCATCACCTCGCCCATCGGGCATAAAAAGGTATCGTTGCCCTCATAACGCGGCACCCCGTGTGAGGTACGCAGGCTGATCGCCATGGAAGCACAGTGCCACCCCATGCCAAAAGCCCCATTGCCGCTGCCGCTGCTGTAGGTGAGAGACTGCGCAGGGGCCGTGCCGCGCCCGCCGGAAATCGGCAGCGGTAATGACAGCGTAGCCATCCCATCAGGGCCGCCCCCGGTAAAGGTTTCCCCCATGCCCCGGAGTGTCCCGCCGCCTTTGGGCAGTGACGGGGTTTCAATCTGCAAAGGTTCTGTATTTTGCATGTAACAATTCCTTACAGGCCCCGATGGGGCCTGTATTTAAAAATATCTGGATTAAGAACGGATGGTGTAACGGATGTGCAGAATAATGTCGTTCAGGCTCTGCAACAGCGTCTGCTGCCGATCGGTCGCATCCGGGAAGCTCAGCACCAGTGTGCCGGTATCGTCCACCGGAATGCCCTCAAACGGCAGCCAGCGGCTGTCGTTGAAGTCGAGCTGGAACTGGCCGCTGTCGTTCATGTCATGAGAAAGGGCAATGGCGTTACAGCCGCGCGGCATCACCACACTGCCGCCGTAACTGAGCATCGCCCGCACGTCCTGATACGGCCCAACCAGCGCCGGTAGCGTGACGCTGATTTGCCTGATCCGGCGGTTCTTGCCCAATTCTTCCGGATAATCCCTGCGGATGTTCAAACCGGACAGCTTCAGCGTCGCCCGCAGCCGGTTCCCCTCCACCTTCAGACCGTTCTCATCGGTCCCCGCGCTGCCCTTACCAGCGCTGATCAGCTCGCTGAGTTTGTCGGCTAGCGCAAAGCCCCCACCGGGCAGTTCCGCATAGACCGCCGACAGGCAGACCGTGCGCGTCACCTCTTTCTCGCGCTGGTCTTTCTGCAGGTAAGCCTGCTCCATCTGCGCCAGACTCAGCATCAACGTTTCGCCGGCCATCAGTCCGGCGTAGTTGCCTTGCCAGGCGCCGGGGCGGATAAAGGTGGCTGAATCAAGATCCAGCGCCCATTGATACGCCTCCTGCGCCATCAGACAGCGGGATACCGTCAGGTCGTAGAACTGGTAGTAAATGGCGGACAGTTTGCCGCGCAGCCAGTTGTACAGCGCCTTGTTGGTGAACTTGTTTTGCAGGAAGGCCAGCTGCGCCTGTGCCTGGTTCTGCTGGGTTTCCAGATAGGTTTTCTGCAGCACCGCCGCCTCGCGACGTACCGCCAGCGCGGTCAGGGAGGCATCAATCTGCTTCACTTCAGACGCGGCATTATTACGCAGGATCTCCCACTCCTGACGACGACGACGGTAAGTTTCAGACTGGCCGAGGTGGTCTGCCTTAATACGTGTAGTGTCAGAGGCGATCCGCGTCCCAATCCCAAAGGCATTGGAAAGCGCACCAAACCGCGATCCGCCCACCGCCATGCCATAAATATTGGGTACCATATCCAGCGCGGCACCCGCCATAAATAAGGCCTCGGCTCCGGCGGCGATAGCGGAGGAACGGGTGTACAGATCCATGACCTGCTTTTCAATAGTGTTGACATCCTCGTCGTACAGGGCGGTGTAGCTGTCAAGGCGCGACTGTGCTCCGCGGCGGCTTTCTTCCAGCGCGCTCTGGTCGGCGTCAATTTCCGCGAGGGTTTTCTCCTGCTGCGTCAGGCTCTGCAGTACCAGTTCGGCTCCCTGCGTCTGCAGCAACTCCGCTAGGGCTTCGGCGTCCTG
Source organism: Xenorhabdus aichiensis (assembly GCF_028598775.1). Lineage (NCBI taxonomy): Bacteria > Pseudomonadati > Pseudomonadota > Gammaproteobacteria > Enterobacterales > Morganellaceae > Xenorhabdus > Xenorhabdus aichiensis. The sequence goes on along the minus strand of NZ_JAQRFO010000004.1, from coordinate 9,391 downwards.
GCGTTCGGTGATACCGAGCAGGGTGGCGCCAAACTGCATCAGCTGACTCACCATGCTCCGGGCGCTTTCCAGCATCACCGGGAAACGGTACAGCGGCATCACCGCGTGAGGTAATGTGCGACTGCCCTGTGACGTATTCACCGCCGCACTGAGCAGCGCGGACGGATCCGCCGATGCCGCGTAAATCTCCACTGACAGCGGCAGACCGTCAATGGACAGGTTGTGCCGCAGATTATACAGACGCTGGGCCAGCGTCTGCCAGTAACCGGCCAGCCTGGTGTTTTGCGACGGCAAGAAGAGATCGGTCAGCGAATTGGCGGTATCGCCTTCCCGCTCAGCGGTCTGCCAGCGTACCGCTTCCAGCGCCTGCCGGGAACGGAGCTGTCGGGCCGGGTCGGCCGCCTCGCGCAGGGAAGGATTGCTCCAGTAGTTGCCTCCCGTCGGCAGGAACGGCTCGTCGCCGAGCAGGGACAACGCCTGCACATACCACATTTTGGCTTCGTTAAGGGTATCGCGCTCCAGCTGGCGGTAAGCCGCATCGCCGCGGGCCAGCAGTAGATCCATTAGCGCCATAAAGGTGGCCACCTTGTAATGCATCGGGTCGGCCTGCGCCACCGCATCCGGATCGACCGAATCCAGCGGGTTGGCATTCCAGGTGGTCTCCTCTTCCAGCGGGCGGACGTTCCACTGGTAGGGGGCAGGCTGGCCATCCAGCATGTAGCCCTCGGGACTCCAGATATATTTTATCCACTGCGTGGCGTCACTGAAGCAATTTTCCTGCAAGAGACGCCTGAATGCCATCATCGGGACGTAGTAAAACATCTCCCAAAAATAGAGGGCGTTGGCACCGTTAAAATCCATGGGCTCGGTTGTCTGACCATTCCGTATCAGCACATCGCTGAACATCGAAATGTCATTGTTTTTTTCGTTTAATTTTACCGCGGTCTTGGCGCTGTTCGCATAGCTAAAATGAGCGCCTTTCCCGGTACCGTCGCCTTGTTTTTCCGTGCGCAAAAACACCTTGGCGATATAGTCCTGATTGAGCGGCGTTTCATCAAGGGGGACAAACACCCTGACCGGTAAGGTGTGGCCGGAAAGCATGCCTGAATAGATGATATGTGCATCGTTATCCACCACATGCTTAAGATTAAGGGTGAAGGCCCGGCTGTTGCCATGAACCTTTTTATCATACGGCGGCAGTACAAAATCTGCGTAGAATCCCTTACCGAGCTGAGGCTCCTGCAGTTGCTGGGTTGTCATTGACAGTACGCTGTTCAGCCCGTGACTCGCCCGGGCAACCAGCTGCTTTGCGAACAGCGTATTGACTCGGGTGCGATAAACACCGTACTGCAGATATTGCGCGTACGATGCCGTGCGATGCAATGAAATGATCGGCAATGAGGAGGTGACTCCCTTGGTTAAGGTGACCTGAATACCCTCACGCCCCAGTTTTCGCCCATCGACGGTTTTACCGCTGAAGGTAAAGTCGATAGCGAGAGAATGGTTTTTTTGATTGTCGAAGTCTCTTAAGGGAATATTCACTGAGCCGGCGTTAAATTCGAATCGCACCTCATCCAGAAGGGGCGCTCTGGAAGGCTTATCGAAATAGCCCTTCGCCCCGCCGCTCACCGTCAGACTGACGCCATTATCACTAATTTGGGTGCTAAACCGCTTAAAGTCCGTGAACTCAAAGTTAGGCTGGATTGGGTAGAAAGGATTGACTCTGTCAACGAAAACGACCTCAGGACTGGTGCCATAATTATCTCGCTCAGATACCCAGATAGTCTCGGTGGTGTTTTCCATTCTCGTTGTTGGGTAAGACGTTCTATCCCACCTATAGTAACGATCAAGATAGAATGGCCCATTATCAAGATAAAGATACCCTTCACTGCACCAAATATATACGTTATATGCGTTAGGGCCAACAGGTGCCGTCACTACCTCTGCTACACCGACGTAACTGGTAATACAACTGTCCGCCAGGAAAAACTCCCCTGTCTGCAATCCAATTTCCTTCATTATCCGAATCTGTTTTTCAGCACGAGACCCCTTTGGCGGCTGAAATAACAAATTAGTACGTGCCATAAAGCTCAGGATAACCTTATCGCCGGAGATGGCAGCGGTTAAAGAAGCTACCTCACCATTACTGAAGCGAGAAAACTGTCCCGCTCCCCACTCAAAGTCGGTCTTTTTAGGGGCGGATATGCTGATGTGCGTTTCACCGTGCATATAAAGCGTATTGAACCGGACTTCCGTCAGGGTATCCATCTGTTTATAAATATACCCGACATTTTCTGATGAGATATTTCCGGTGACATCCTTAACGCTGCCGTCAGGTTGGATGGTCACCCCTGAGATACTCGTAGGGATATTGTTGTAAGTAGCTTGTTTTTTATAAAAATAAACATACAGTGTCTCCTGCCCCACATCACGGGCGCAATACATGCCGGTATGGTCAATATCAACATTATTCAGCGGCAACGTGCCCGCCTTCAATGACACCGACACGGGCGCGCTCCAGGAGCCATCATGCAGAATATGGGCGTATTTCAGTGTGCACTCGACAAACAGGGTCGGCGTACTGCTCGTTGTGGAAACCTCCTTGCTTTCCACCCACACGATATAGAGCCGTGACTGGAAGACGACCGGACGGACCAGATTATTGACCGCGGAGACCGCGACGGTGATTTTCTTCCATTCACGCCATGCGTTGGCGGGCAGTTTCCCGCCTGACAGCATCCCGATATTCGCCGAGCGCCAGTAATAGTCCCCGATGTCCGAACGGCCCAAAAGGTAAGTCAGGCCATCCTGATCGCTGACGCTGTCATGATAGCCGCTGATGACATCCAGGTTAGCAATGTCTTCGAAGCGGGTCATGTAGGTTTTAAAGGCCCCCTCCACCGTATCGCGGTTCAGCTGGCTCTGGCTGAGAGTCTGCAACATTTCATCCATCATCCCCGTCTGGCCAAGGCGCACGGTGGGATCAATGTAGTTTTCCGGGTAGTAGGCCAGCTGCGACACCCCGACCCAGGTGCTGTAGCGTTTGTTGTAGGTGTCCCAGTCGGTAAAGAACTGCCGGGATTTGACGGTATACTCCACGTCCTCTTCCTGGCCGCTCAATGCCCGGTTCACGTACAGCTGCACGCCGGCGATCGCCTCCGCCAGCCGGGTGGTTTTCACCTGCGCCGACACCTGGTTGTCCAGCAGAAGCCAGCTGTAGAGTTGGTCGCGGTCAGAGACCCAGGACGGGGCGGTATTTTTAATCACGTAGGCGCTGAGTGCGGTGCCGAGCGCCTCATCCACTGTGGTCTGCAACTGGCGGGTCTGCCGGCTGTTGAGACCGCTTTGAAGCGTATGGCTGATGGCCACCCAGTCACGGTAGGACGGCCGCTGAGCCGGATCGGTGTACTTCAGGCTCATCAGCGCGGCGACGCCGGCCGGCGTGATGCCCAGCGCAGTGGCCATGTCTATCCATTGCAGCGTGACGTCTATCGCCGGCCAGCCGCTGAAGACCACCGCCTGATTGTCGTGTTGGATCAGCCCCTGGATGACTATTTGCTCATCCAGCGTCATGGCCTGCGCTAGCTGCGCTGGCGTCAACGCGCCGTTGCCCAGCGCCGCCAGCATCTCCGTGGCGGAGACGCCGCACCGTTGCAGCCAGTGGTGAAAATTCGCCAGCGCACGGATCGTGGCAATATTCTGCGGCAGGCTCTTGACGCCGGCGATCAGGCTCCCCGGCTGCGTGACGGCCAGCGAAAGTTCCCCCGGGGTCAGCCCGAGGCTGCGGACGAGCAACGCCAGCTGGCCCGTCACCTGACAGAACGTCACCAGCCGAATGCTCTCATCGGGCGTCAGCGAGGTTTTGTTGACCAGCGCCAGGAAGGTTTTTACCGTTAGTTTCTGCGGTTTCAGCTGATCCAGCCACAGCAGCACAGCCGTTGCCAGTTCGGCTGAATCCAGCCGCGTGGCGGCGGCAATATAAGGCGCGGCCGCCTCGATCAGCGCCGTCTCATTCAGCCGCTCAGGCTCCAGTCCGGCTATCCCGTCTCTCAACGTGGTCACCAGATTCTCGATCTCCGGCGACCGCGCGGTGCTGTACCGGTCGGTGGTCATCAGATACAGCTCGCTGACCGTCCAGCCTTGTACCGTCAGCCACTGCGTGTACAGGGCGAGGAAACCGACAAGTTCGCTCAGCGCCGTTCCGGAAAGGCCAGCGATACGGGTGGTGGCATAAGGGGACACGGACAGCAGCATACCCAATTCGGTCACGCTCAGGCCATGAGCGTCAGCCAGCAATTTTACCCGGTACAGGAGGGACAAATGCTCGAGGGTACAGGTAAAGGCTGGCGGCGTAGCGCTCCCCTGTGCCAGGTTCCAGAGGGTGGTCAGTTCCGCATCGTTGACCTGAAACGCGCGCTTCATGACACCGGTGCGGAAAGAATCGGTAACCTCTGTGGGCGTGAGTTTAATGGTCGCACCATCAGCATAAAACGTCTGTCCGTTCAATGGGGGGGTATTGAACAGTCGGGTAAAGGCGTCGGGTTGACCGTTGTGACTTATCTGACTGATAACGCTGCCGGCCAGCACCAGAGCAGAGGACACATTAATGCCGTAGCGCTGCATGTAATGCTGCACCCAGAACAGTTGACTCAGCACGTCATCGTTAACGGACAGGTTATTATTATGGTTATCAATAACGGCGTGAATATCAGATAAAGATATGCCGGTTGCCTTATAAAGCCGGATGAGTTTGTTGAGTTTCAACAGGTAAATATGGTAAGGCCATGAGTCAATTGTAAACGTAAGTCTTCCTTTGATATTACAGAAACCTTCTTTTAAGTCTGCGTGGCCTGTCCAGATTTTGAACTCTTTCTCGTCAAAGCTGAACTCCACTACATAACTATTGGGAATATGGGGACGGAAATCCTTAATCTCTTCGTCAACTAAATTATTTCGGGGTGAAATCGTATCACCGGTACCTATCCATAGCTGGTTGAATTTTTTGTTATAAGACCTATAAGACACATTAATTTGACAAAATCCATTACCAAGAGGAATTACCTCAAGGTAATCCAACTTATATGGTTGCTTGTATTTTCTTGTTATAACAACGATCTCTCTCTCACCATTCCCTGAGTCAACCAGTGCGAACAATCGGTTATTCCGGTAGTGTTGTCTGTCAGCATCCACGCCATCACCTACAATCAAAAAATCCAGCGCCGTGGATATTTCATCATGCGTCAGCCCATAGTAGTGGGCGAGATAATCCATATCTTTAAAATGTTCGATAACAATATTTTCCCCGAAGTTTTTTATTATTAGTTCTTCCGCATTGGCTTCGGTTATTTCCTCGGTGAGGATATTATAGAGTTCTGGAGATATGCCGTTTTTAATGGCCAGCATGGAGGTGGTATCCATCTGTGCGGCGACATCCGGGTTACGCTGGAAGGCAACCAGCTCCTCATCCTGCTGCATCACGGCCTGCCGGCAAGTCTCGTACGGCAGATGGAACGGCGTCATCCCGGTCTGGCGATAGGTGGCGAGCACTTCCAGTACCCCGTCGTAATCCCGGTTTTCCTGCGCCTGGATATTATTCAGCAACAGTTCGTTGGACAGGGACAGCGTGGAAAGCTCGTCATCCATGTTGTTTTGCGACAGAGAAAGTGAGGCCAGATCGGGACGACGCTTGTCCAGATGATAGGCCGAGGTGGCGGCATGGAGGTTTCTGGCCTCGCGATAAAGCTCGGTCAGGTAGCCGGCCGGGGAGAACATGGACGCGACCGAACCGGGTTTCACAAATTTACTGGCCCGCCCCCCGAAGAGGTCATCATAGCTGCGCTGCAAGGAGGACTGGCGGATACCCAAGCGTACTGCGTTTGCCAGTTGGGGATTGGCGCGGCTGAGAATGCGGGATTCCGCCATCCGGTTTTCTTTCAGCGCCTGCTGCGCCTGCTGATATAAAAAGTGTTTCTCGTCCCAGCTCAGGCTGTCGCCGGCCAGCGCCTGCAACTCAGCGAAGGAGAGCCCCATAATGTCCGGCAGAGTGGCAGGCTGGGCATCAGTATCTTTGATGCCGCGGTTCAGTTTATCTAGGAGCTTATCGGTATTGTACATATAACTCTTATCCTTTTTATGGTCGCCTTCCTGCTGCTCTTGCTGATACGTGGTAGGCTGATTTAATACCTTAATGTTTAATTAAATTAATATGAGTAGCATGAAAGAGTCATTCTGCCTTAATGCATCATTTTGAAATAGTGTAATTTTTATCACGCCTTGAATACTTATTGCATCGGTAAGATTGACTGCGATCGTCAGTTTTGATCTATTACTTTTATTTTCTGTAAAGTAAAATATCTATTTCTGAATTTGTCATTAAACGTCTTGATCACCTCGGTTTTATCACCGCTTTTACAAGATATAAGATTATTTATTTAAGGTTCCGGCGTGAAACCTTAGTTTTATAATTTTCCGAAAATAGAGCTGAAATGTTCTATAAACTTAGGTTATCCAGAACTCCCATTGTATCTGGAAACTTGTATACACTTACCATCAACAGTAGCCATTAAATAATTACCTTTAAATAGAGCGCCACTGTTATATAGCGGGATCCCGTATAAATCGGACTTTCCTGCAGAATGCGTATGACCAACAAAAATAGCAAGAACTTTATATTTCTCCAGAAGTTGTTTGAATTTATTCAGTTCATTTTCACTACTTTCATCTGTAAAATGGCCCTTGGCATCATGGAAGTTTAATATAATAGTTTTGCCCCGATTAGCTGCACTCTGCAAATCTTTTTCAAGCCATGATAGTGACGGTTTTATTTTAGTGTCCGCACCAAATATTGGGCTTAACGTAGTAATGTAAGTCGGGTAATTCTGGAGTTGAACATAATGCATATCCCCATAATCCCATGAATAAGCTAAACTTCCTGTTTTGTTATATTTATCAAAATACGAGGAAAATTCCCCCATGTTCATTGTCTTATATTTGTTAATTCTATTATTCATATCCCATACGGCTGATAATGCACATCCATCAGAGCTGCTCACCCGCCGTCATGCAGCCACCCACATTACTAGCATAGTCATGATTCCCTAAGCCAATGAAAAGTATGCTTGATAGTTTAGATGTGTAAATTTTATCAAAACTGTCTCTGCTATCCCGTCTGCCAAATTCAGTGATATCACCATTAACAATCCCAAATGCGAAATTCTTATCATTTTTTAACTCTTTTATGCTACTTGAAACCACCTCATTAAATGACTCCCATTTAGAACGGTCCTTGTTTGGGTTATTACTGCTGGTATCTAAACGAAAAGGTTGAGAGTCTGACATAATGAGAACATTATATTTTTCGCTGCATTCTTTTCATTAACGTAGACCGTATATGTGTTTCTCGCATCATTTAAATGATATATATCGTACAATTTGTATTGATCATTTACCGGCAAAAGATTTTTAGCAGAACCCCAATGCGGCAAGTTCCAATAAACATCAAAGCTTCCCCCATAAATTTAATATCTTACATTATCCTTAGTCCCGGTAGAAAATGAATCCCTTCCATAAGGCTGAATAGTTGATAGAGGTTTGGAAACCCAGCTACCCCACTCCACATTTTTTCGAATTATAGAGAGGCTATATTGAGTGTTATTAACAACAGTGTATTTAACTCTGTCATAGGTTTTAGTTGATATATGTTCTTTGTTACTACTACATCCAAATAAAAATAATATGACTGCTAAGAATAAAATCCGATATTTAGTGGCCATCTTTTAATCCATTGCTTGCGGCTTAATCTATTTTTTGGTGCGTAGCGCCGTACCGTTCAGATTGTAAGTGTATACATCAAGTGCATGAGTCACTCCATAAGCACATCCTACGATGAGTGAAGAACTCAACATTGACCTCTTGTAATCTGAGCTCCGTTTTCCCGTGTCACACTGCGCATCTAGTCAAGCAGAGAACCCCTGTGACAACGACGACAATGATAGAGAATAAAAAAAACAAAAAAAACATTATACTAATTTATTTCATTAAAAAGGTTTTTATTCCGTAAAAACACATATTATAATAACTAATATCCAGTAATAATAAAAAAAACACACGAAGCAGCAGTTAATACCTCTTTAAAAACAGAGGATAGATCATTCACTCCTTTTAAATAAAACCATTGACGGGCAAATGGAAAATCTATAGATCTATTTTTTTAAGAAAAATCTTAATCTGTTTGGAATTAAGTCATTGAAATACGTTATAAACTTTACCATCATATATTCACCTGCAGACAAGCAACTGTCATTACTCAACGATAGCAATCATGAAATCACACTATCAAACCAAGCGGCGCGACTGCTGCTTGAAATGGTTACTAACAGCAATGAGACTCTTCATCGGGAAGATTTATTGAAAAGGGTATGGGAGGATTATGGTTTTACACGTTCAAACAATAGCCTCAATGTCGCTGTAAGCGAGATTCGAAAATCATTTGAATCCTTGGGAAGGGATCCAAAGATTATCATCACCATTCCTAAAGTAGGTTTTCGTTTCGAGGGTGCTGTAGAGCCAGTAATTAAACAGAGTGAAAATAATGTTTTTCCTATTAATGAAAGTGAGGCGCAATTAAAGCACCCCGCTGATAAAACTATTTTCACAAGGCCAAAATACCAACAAATAAAAAAATTCGTTATATGCATGACATTCGTTTTCCTCTGTAGCTACGCTTCTTATGAAGCTTTTATTACATTCAAACACCTAAACGTACGCCATGAAAAAACAACATTTCTTTATAGCGTTGGAAAATGTGACGTTTATGCATTGGGAGATCTCCCAATAGATGTAGGTGAGAATTATATTGATATAGCCAAACAAGATATCAACAAAGAAATCATTAATTGCGACATCGCGAAGGGGAATATTTACTACAAAAAAACACGTAGTGGCAGTCAAGACACACAAATTAGTTTTATAGGCATATGTGGCTTAGACAAAAATAACAAAACTAAAAACTGCAGAAGTATATTAAACAACATTGGTGTAAATCGATGAAAAAGAACTATTGGTTATATATTACGCTTTCATTACTTTCCATTGTTTTGTCAATGGTATTATTTAAAATTATCAATGTGAGTAATAAAAAAAATAATATCGAGATCCGATGTGCGGGTGAGTTAACTTCACGTAGAAAAGTTAATAACACTGATCTAGCCAATTTAAATGAAAAATTTTTTTTATTTTTATATGGTAATGGGACCGGTTTTTTGACACAGAAAGGTGTACTGTCAATAGATAATAAAAATTACATCATCGATCGTGAAGTGAAGGTTGATTACACTGATTTTGATAAGGATCAGATATACATATTCAAAATGATAAATGTAAAATTGCGGGC